>NZ_JBQCWY010000043.1:0-14793 GCF_051956955.1 Neisseria sp. P0021.S005
TGAACAATATGCTGGAAGAAGGCATGATTACCCTGCAGCAACGCGATCAGGCTTTGAAAGAAGAGTTGCATTACGAGCGTTTTGTACAAAACATCGATCAAAGCGCCCTGTACGTTGCCGAAATGGTGCGTCAAGAGCTGTTTGAGAAATACGGCGAAGATGCCTACACTCAAGGCTTCAAGGTATATACCACCGTCGACACCGCACACCAGCGCGTGGCCACCGAGGCCCTGCGTAAAGTCCTGCGCAATTTCGACCGCGGCAGCAGCTACCGCGGTGCAGAAAACTACATCGACCTGAGCAAAAGCGACAACGTAGAAGAAACCGTCAGCCAATACCTTTCTACACTTTACACCGTCGATAAAATGATTCCGGCGGTTGTATTGGAAGCCTCCCGCAAAGGTGTACAGATTCAATTGCCGAGCGGCCGTAAAGTCACGCTGAACAGCCACGCTTTAGGCTTTGCCGCCCGTGCCGTCAACAACGAAAAAATGGGTGATGACCGCATCCGTCGCGGCTCCGTCATTCGCGTTAAAGGCAGCGGCGATACCTTTACCGTCGTTCAAGAGCCTTTGTTGCAAGGCGCATTGGTGTCTTTAGATGCGAAAACCGGTGCAGTCCGTGCATTGGTCGGCGGCTATGACTACCACAGCAAAACCTTCAACCGCGCAACTCAAGCCATGCGCCAACCCGGCTCGACGTTCAAACCGTTCGTTTATTCCGCCGCTTTGGCAAAAGGCATGACTGCTTCCACCATGATTAACGATGCGCCGATTTCCCTGCCGGGCAAAGGTGCTAACGGTAAAGCGTGGAACCCGAAAAATTCAGACGGCCGCTATTCCGGTTACATCACGCTGCGCCAGGCTTTGACCGCGTCAAAAAACATGGTGTCCATCCGCATCCTGATGTCTATCGGTATCGGTTACGCGCAACAATACATCCAACGCTTCGGCTTCAAGCCATCTGAAATTCCTGCCAGCCTGTCTATGGCTTTGGGTACAGGCGAAACCACGCCGTTGCGTATTGCAGAAGGTTACAGCGTCTTTGCCAACGGCGGTTACAAAGTGTCCGCCCACGTCATCGACAAAATCTACGATAGCCAAGGCCGTCTGAGAGCGCAAATGCAACCTTTGGTAGCCGGTGAAAACGCACCTCAGGCCATTGACCCGCGCAACGCCTACATCATGTACAAAATCATGCAAGACGTTGTCCGTGTTGGTACCGCACGCGGTGCAGCCGCACTTGGCCGCGCCGACATCGCCGGTAAAACCGGTACTACCAACGACAACAAAGACGCATGGTTTGTCGGCTTCAACCCTAGCGTTGTAACTGCCGTCTATATCGGCTTTGACAAACCGCGCAGCATGGGTCGTGCAGGTTACGGTGGTACAATCGCCGTACCGGTATGGGTAGAATACATGCGCTTTGCCCTGAAAGGCACCAGTGTCAAACCGATGAAAGCACCTGAAGGCGTGGTTGCAAACGGCGGCGAAGTGTACATGCGCGAACGCATGACCACCAGCTCCGACCTGGCCTTGGACAACAGTGGCGTTGCACCACGTCCCGCTCAACCTGCCCGTCGCGCGGTTCCGAATGAAAACCGCCGCCGCACCGAGAGCGGCAATGCGCCAGCCCGTGAAGAATCAGACGAAACCCCAGTTCTGCCAAGCAATACCGGCAACAATAACAAACAACAACTGGACTCTCTGTTCTAATGTTCTAAAGCAAGGCCGTCTGAAACGTTCAGACGGCCTTTTTTGAGAAAATTCAAAGCAAAACCATGATTGATTTACACTGCCATTCGACCGTTTCAGACGGCATGCTCTCCCCAACCGAAGTCGTCCGACTCGCCCGTCAAAACGGTTGCACCCTGCTCGCTCTGACCGACCACGACCACACCGGCGGACTGGCCGAAGCTCGCGCCGAAGCCGATACCCTCGGCCTCCCCTTCGTCAACGGCGTGGAAATATCCGTCACTTGGCGCGGCCGCACCATCCACGTTGTCGGTTTGGACTTTGACGAACACAACGAAACCCTGCAAAACCTGCTTGCCGAAGTCCGTAAAGGCCGTCTGAAACGATTGGAAGCCATCGCGGCAAAACTGGAGAAAAAAGGCATAACAGGCGCGTATGAAGGCGCGCTGGCATTGGCCGCCAACAAAGAAATGGCCAGCCGCACCCACATTGCCGAATTCCTCATCCGCGAAGGCCATGTTAAAAACAAACAGCAGGCATTTACCAAATATCTGGGCGACGGTAAATCCTGTTCCGTCAGACATGAATGGGCCACACTGGAAGACTGCGTAGCCGCGATTACAGGCGCGGGCGGCATGGCCATTATCGCCCACCCAATGCGCTATGAATTATCCGCCACCGCCAAACGAAACCTGTTCCAAGAATTTAAAAATCTCGGCGGCGCAGGGATTGAAGTGCACAGCGGCAACTGCTGTAAAAACGACCGCCTCAACTATGCCCTGCTTGCCGACCGCTTCGACTTTCTCGCCAGTGCAGGCAGCGACTTCCACCGCCCCAACGACTTCAGCGGCGGCATACTCGGCGCCTGCCCCGACTTACCCGAACAATGCCACCCGGTCTGGGAACACTTTAAGGCCGTCTGAATTTTTGACAGCAATTTTTCAGACGGCCCGCCAAGTATGAGACAGTTATAAACATATCACACTCTACATATTGAAACTGCCTGCCCGATACACCATAATAACCCCATAAATACCCCAAAAATAAAGGTTAACGCCATGTGCCAACTGCTCGGCATGAATTGCAACACTCCCACAGACATCATGTTCTCTTTTGAAGGCTTCCGCCGCCGTGGCGGCATTACCGACCACCACGCTGACGGCTTCGGTATCGGCTTTTTTGAAGGCAAAGGCGTACGCTTGTTTCACGACGACAAGCCCAGCGCCAACTCTCCCGTTGCCGACTTGGTGCGCGCCTATCAGATCAAGTCTGAAAACGTTATCGCCCATATCCGCAAGGCCTCGCAAGGCCAGACCTCGTTGGCGAACACTCATCCCTTCATGCGCGAGATGTGGGGCGAATATTGGCTGTTTGCACACAACGGCCATTTGATTGATTTTTTCCCCGAGCAGGGAGAGTACTACCACGCGGTCGGCACGACCGATTCCGAACGCGCGTTCTGCTTTATCCTCAACCGCCTGCGCAGCCGCTTTGCCACCAAACCCGAACCTGAAGTTTTGTTTGACGCCATTGCCGGCCTGACTCATGAAATCCGCCGCTTCGGTTTGTTCAACTTCGTCATGTCCAACGGCGACTGCCTGTTTGCCCACGCCAGTACCTTACTGCACTACATCGTGCGCAAAGCCCCGTTTGGCAAAGCGCGTTTGCTGGACGATGATGTGATGGTCGATTTTTCAGAAGTGACCACACCGAACGATAAAGTTTCCGTCATCGCCACCCTGCCCCTGACGCGAGATGAAACCTGGTCGCAATTGGCAGTCAATGAATTGGTGATGTTTCAAGACGGCGACATTGTCCTCAGCGACCGCCCCGACAATCCGGTTTACATGAGCGCGGAAGAAGGTTTGGAAATCGCCCGTGCCGTCGGCGTATCGGTTTGACGTTTGATTGGCTGAAAAACTCAAGGCCGTCTGAAAGGCTCAACTTCGCCAAAGTTGCCCTTTCAGACGGCCTTTTTATACATAAATTCTACGCAAAAGCCTTTACTATACGAAAATAACGCAATCCGCTACAATAATAGTTCACAAACAATAAATTCAATTGCTTAGCGACCTTGCCGAGCGTATGACAAGGAAACCCGATGAAGTGCCCGTTTTGCCAACACCCCAACACACAAGTAACCGACTCGCGATGGCTGGAAGACACCAACAGCATCCGTCGCCGTCGCAAATGCTTGGAATGCGGACAACGCTTCAGCACTTTTGAAACCGTTGAAATGCGGATGCCGCAAGTCATCAAATCCAACGGCACACGGGTTCCCTTCAATGCGCACAAACTGCAGACCAGCCTTGAGCGCGCGCTGCACAAACGTCCTGTCACACAAGAACAAATCGATGAAACCGTTGCCCTGATCGAGCAGCGCCTCTACCGTTTGGGCAAAAAAGAAGTCGCTTCGCACATCGTTGGCGAAATGGCGATGGAGGAACTGGCAAAAATCGACCAAGTTGCTTATGTCCGCTTCGCGTCCGTCTATAAAAGCTTTAAAGACGTTTCCGAATTCACCCAAGTCATCGCCGAATGCAAAGCCAAATAAGGCCGTCTGAAACCATGTTTTCCGCACTTGATACCCAAATGATGCAAACCGCCCTCGAGCTGGCCAAGCTTGGGCGGTTTTCTACTTCCCCCAATCCCCGCGTCGGTTGCGTAATTGCACACGGCGCACAAATCGTCGGACAAGGTTTCCACGTCAAAGCAGGCGAGCCGCACGCTGAAGTTCATGCGTTGAGGCAGGCCGGAGCGGCGGCCAAAGGCGCAACGGCCTATGTCACGCTGGAACCTTGCAGCCATTACGGCCGCACACCGCCATGCGCCGAAGCGCTGGTTCATTCCGGTGTAACGCGCGTGGTTGCCGCCATGACCGACCCTAACCCGTTGGTCTCAGGCAAAGGCTTATCCATGCTGGAAGCCGCCGGAATCCGTACCGAAAGCGGTTTGCTGGAAGCTCAGGCGCGCGAACTCAACCGCGGTTTCCTGTCGCGTATCGAACGCGGCAGACCGTTTGTCCGTCTCAAGTGCGCCGCCAGTTTGGACGGCAAAACCGCCCTTTCAGACGGCCGCAGCTTTTGGATTACCGGCGAAGCAGCACGCGAAGACGTACAAATTCTCCGTGCCGAAAGTTGCGCCGTTTTGACCGGTATCGGTACCGTACTTGCCGACAACCCGAAACTCAACGTTCGCAGCTTCCCCACCCTGCGCCAACCTGCGCGTATCGTCTTGGACAGCCGACTGCAAATCCCTTTGGACTGCCACCTCGTGACCGATACCGACAGCCCGACCGTTATCGTTACCCTTTCCTCAGACGAACAACGTTTGCAGGCGCTGGGTAAATTTGAACATATCCGCATCATCAGGCCGTCTGAGCACATCAACGGCCGCATCAATCTTCTTTCACTCATGCCGCAACTGGCAGAACTTGGCTTTGGCGAAGTTCTGGTAGAAGCCGGCTCAACACTTGCTTCAGCCTTCCTGAAGGATGACTTGGTGGATGAAATCGTCCTCTACCAAGCACCGAAACTGTTAGGCGCAGGCAAACCTCTTTTCTCCCTCCCTGAAAATCCGGCCGCCCTACTTTCAGACGGCCCTTGGCAAAGTCAATCGGTAGAAATCATCGGGCAGGACATTAAATGGGTTCTCCGAAAAAAAATCCGTCTAATTGCCTCAACTTAATAATTAAACCATTGTAAATAGAATATATCTATCATTTATATAGCAATAAATGTAATTTTTTCGTCAATATATTATAATGACTTTAGCGTATTCCAATTTAAAACTTTGACTTAAGTTAACTATCCTCAAGCCGATTGTCGACAAATTTTCCTTTTTTTCATCACGAAATAATGGATTATTAAGATAAGTTAAGCCACGAAAATTTATTAAAAGTTTTTATTCTAGAAGGGTTTTAAACGGCATAAACGGTAGTTTCATTTCATGAATCATACATTTGACAAAACAATATCTAAAATCAAAACATGTGGTTGAATGTAATTTCTAAAAATTAAGCATTCAAAAATACCGTTTCCATACCATAGAGGCCGCCTGAACGACCGTTAAACTTTTTTGATTGAGACGAATCAGATAAGTGCTTATGATTTTGTCTAATGTAATTATAAGTATGGTTTTAAGGCTTCACACGATACGGCAGCCGGCTATGGCTATGCGGTTGCAGCAAACAACTCAGGCATCGGGCAAACACTCCCGATTTACTCATTCATTACACGAAAGACATCATGAAAAACATTACGATACAAAAATTTGCCGATAAGACCGCAAAAATCGGCATCGTTGGCTTAGGCTACGTCGGTTTACCACTGATGTTGCGCTATGTGGATATCGGTTACCAAGTTTTGGGTTTCGACATTGACACCAACAAAGTCGACAAGCTCAACAAAGGCGAAAGCTACATCGAGCATATCCCTTCCGACAAAATTGCCGCTGCTTCCAACAGCCTGTTTGAAGCAACGACAGACTTCTCCCGCATCGGCGAAGTAGAAGCCGTCATTTTGTGCGTACCGACTCCGCTGAACAAATACCGCGAGCCGGACATGAGCTTTGTGATCGACACTACCGATGCGGTAAAACCTTACCTGCGCGCCGGCCAAGTGCTGTCTTTGGAATCCACTACCTACCCCGGTACTACCGAAGAAGAATTGCTGCCGCGCATGGAAGAAGGCGGCTTGAAAGTCGGTCAAGACGTGTTCTTGGTTTACTCTCCTGAGCGTGAAGACCCGGGTAACCCTAACTTTGAAACCCGTACCATTCCAAAAGTCATCGGCGGCCATACCCCTGCTTGTTTGGAAGTCGGCCTGGCGCTGTACCAACCTGCCATCGATAAAGTTGTTCCAGTAAGCTCCACCAAAGCGGCAGAGCTGACCAAACTTTTGGAAAACATCCACCGCGCCGTAAACATCGGCTTGGTGAACGAGATGAAAATCGTTGCCGACAAAATGGGCATCGACATTCACGAAGTCATCAATGCCGCTGCAACCAAACCGTTCGGCTTCGTTGCTTATTACCCAGGCCCTGGCTTGGGCGGCCATTGTATCCCTATCGACCCGTTCTACCTGACTTGGAAAGCACGCGAATACGGCGTAAACACCCGTTTCATCGAATTGGCAGGTGAAGTGAACTCCCACATGCCCGACTACGTTATCGAAAAAGTCGGCCTGGCTTTGAATGATCACAACCGTTCTATCAAAGACAGCAAAATCTTGGTATTGGGTATCGCCTACAAGAAAAACGTGGACGATATGCGTGAAAGCCCGTCTGTGGAAGTGATGGACCGCCTGCACAAACTGGGCGCAGTGGTTTCCTACTCCGACCCGCACGTTCCAGAGTTCCCACACATCCCAGGCCACCACTACTTCGACTTGAAGAGTGAAGCGCTGACCCCTGAAACTGTCGCCCAATACGACTGCGTGGTTCTGACCACCGATCACGACAAATTCGACTATGACATGATCACCGAACATGCCAAACTGATTGTCGATACGCGCGGCAAATTCCCAGTGAAAAATCCTAAAGTCATCAAAGCATAATCTTGCTTCAGACGCATCCGGCTGCCTCCGGTTTCCCCGACCGGGACGGCGGCCGGTTTCCCAAGGCCATTTGTTTTTCAGACGGCCTTGGGAAACCGGCAACGGTAACAACGCATCTCTTACGAAAAACGCTCAGCTCGAACTTCCGGCCGTCTGAAAACAAATAATATGAACGCGAAAAAAATCCTCGGCTACGCATTGGGCCCGGTAGGAAGCGCCGCCTTCGGCCTGCTTTCCCTGCCGCTCATCTCATGGTACTTCCCTGCGGAAGACATCGGCCGTATCGTACTCTTGCAGACCATTGCCGGACTGAGCATTCTGCTCTTGGGCTTGGGGCTGGACCAGTCCTATATTCGCGACTATTACGCCGTTAAAGACAAGGCCGCGCTGTTCAAATCCGTTTTTTTATCGCCATTGATTCTGACGGTGGCGGTTGTGGTTTTAGTGTTGCTGATAAACGCATCATGGCCGTCTGAAATCATTTTCGACATCCCCAGTGCGAATTTGGGGATTCTTTTCCTGATTTTCTTGGCCACCACGCTGATTATCCGTTTTTTAGCCTTGATTTTGCGGATGAAAGAGCAGGCACTGGCTTTTTCACTCAGCCAGCTTGCGCCGAAATTTTTGATTTTGGTGTTGGTTTTTGCCGTGATTGCTTCCGGCCTGCCCGCCAATACCACTTCGCTGGTTTTTGCCTACACCGCCGCCCAAGTGCTGACCGTTGTACTGTTGATATATCAGCTGCGCCAAGACTTGCAAGCCGTTTCCCATGCAAAATGGTCGTCCGATCTGCATCGGGACGGCCTACGCTACGGCCTGCCGCTGGCATTCGGCAACTTGGCCTATTGGGGGCTGACTTCGATTGACCGTTTTGTCCTCAAAAACATCTCAGGCTTGGACGAGTTGGGTATTTATTCAATGGCGGTCAGCTTTGGTGCCGTCGCCTTGATTTTCCAAAGCGTGTTCTCCACCATTTGGGCGCCTTTGGTGTTCAAATGGGTAGAAGAAAAAACCAATCTGGACAAAATCGGCGACATCACGCTTTCCATGACCGTCCTCATCAGCGCAATGATTTGCCTCATCGGAATTTTCTCGCCGATGGCGACCTGGATACTGCCGGAAAAATACACGCAGGTTCAATTTATCCTGCTCTCGTGTATGCTCTTCCCCCTGTTTTACACGCTGACCGAAGTCAGCGGCATCGGTTTGAACGTCGTCCGCTCGACTTGGCTGATTACTGTCATCAACATCGTTGCCTTTATCGTCAATACCGCCCTGCTCTATCTGTTGGTACCGAAATTTGGTGCAAAAGGTGCAGCTATGGCCAGCGCAACGGCTTTTTGGCTGTTTTTCATCTTTAAAACCGAATTCTCTTCACGCCTGTGGCAGCCTTTGCCGCGCCTGAAGATTTATACCAACTCAACGCTCTGCCTGATAATCTGCCTTGCCTACACTTGGCTGGGTACGCGCGACAACTACATTTGGTTCGCGCTGGCATGGGCAGTCGGACTGGGTTTCCTGTTCCTAAAATACAAACACGCACTATTTGCCGCGACCGAAAAAATCAAAGCCAAATTAAACCGTTCGGCAAAATAGCCAACCTGAGATTCACGTCTCTACGATAACAACAGAACGACTATGAAAATAAAACGTCTGAACTTATACACTTACATTCTATACATCATGCTCGCAGCCTATATGCTGGGGCCCGCGCTGTCCTTTAAGGTCGGCGTACCGCGTATTGACAACCCGCTGACCCTGATATTTGTACTGCTTGGTTTTGTCGTATTTTTTCTGGAAAGCAAGCATATTCCGCGCAAGATTTTTGCCATGCTCTGCGCCCTGACCGCCATGTGCATCTGGCCCGCCATCCACATGGGCATTACGTCGCTGACGCCGACGCAGTACATGGATATTTTGTTTTTTATGGCGGTTCCGGCTTTCTTCTACTTGTTTTACCAAGTATTGAAGCGCGCCGACGACCCTTTGGGGACGATTCAGAAGTTCCTCATCGTATTTACGCTGTTTATCGCCGTACCGCCGTTTGCAGAACTGGCCACCGGTATTCAGTTTGTGAGTGCCAGCGATGAGTTGGCTATTGACGAAGGCTCGCTCAAAGGCTTGTTCTTTAACCCGAACAACCTCGCCGCCACCGCGGTCTGCCTTGCGCCTGCCATTTTGTTTTTCTTCCAACTCCAAGGGCGGAAACACAAAGAAAAACTACTTGGCTGGGGCTTGTTCCTGCTGTTGGGCATGGCCATTTTCGCCAGCGTATCGCGTACCGCCATCGGCTGCTACCTGTTGATTTTGTTGGTTTATACGGCCTATCGCAGAAACGGTTTTATTACGGTCGGCGTTGCTGGTTTGCTGGCATTGGTATTGTCGATGATTCCGTCACGCGCGATTGCGGAATTTTTGCTCTCACTCAACGGCAACCAGTTCTTAGAACGCTTTTCCAGCCGCGTGTACCTTTTCCTGTACGACTTGGGCAGCGACAACTCCGTGTCCTACCGTCAGGAGATTTACAACTACTTCTGGAACAATCCGCCCCTGCTGCTGACCGGCTACGGTCCTAAAAACTTCCGCGAATATTTCGGCGGCCATTTGAGCGGCAGCTTGGGCTTTGAAAACCCACACAGCTTCATCATCGAGCTGTATTTGGGTTTCGGCATGATTTCCTTGCTCGGCTTTATTGCTTTTGTGGCGTGTTATTTCCTCTACACCGCCTCAAACCGAGCAGTAACCGGCAAATCGCGCGTTTTGGCTTGGGTTGCCTTGGGCATTTTCCTGCTGGCCGGTTTTATTCCGTCCACCATTTTGCGTATGCCGTTTATCTGGCTGCCCTGCCTGCTGATTTTTATTTACAGCGTATTTGTTGCGCCCAAGCTGAAAGATATGGCCGCTTACGCATACAACGAAACACTATACGATACGAAGAAACCATCATGAAAATCATCCTGACTACCTCCATGTCCGGCCTCGGTGGCACTGAAAACGCCACTTTCCGCCTCGGCCGCCTGCTCAAACAACGCGGACACGATATCGTATTGGCCTCTTCAGACGGCCCTTTGATTCAGGAAGCGCAAGCATTGGGCATCCGTTGGCAGCCGATCGATTTTTACCAAGGCGGATTATTGGGTTACGTCAAAGGCATGTTCGCCTATATGAAACTGCTGAAAAAAGAGAAACCCGATGTGATTCACTGCCAAATGGCGCGTATCGTTCCGGCCTGCGCCATTGCGGCCAAGTTCGCTTCACCGAAAACCAAAGTGTTCTACCACGCGCGCGGCCTTGATCCGGAAACTTATCCGAAAATTGCCAAGCTTTTCGACAAGCTGGGCGTGTACATTATCGGCAACTGCAAACACGAACGCGAAAAACTCATCCGTTACGGTTTCCCTGCCAACCGCATTACCTACACTTACAACGCCCTGCACAAAGCAGATTTCGTTCCTGAAAAAACGGTCAAAGACTATGTCCAACTGGGCACACTTTCCCGTTTAGATACCGTCCGCGCCGTGCATTTAATGCTGGACATTTTGAAGAAAATGGTTGACCGCGGCATGCCTGTACGCCTTAACGTTGCAGGCATCGGCGAAGAAATGGACAACCTCAAAGCCCAAGCCAAACGTTTGGGCATTGAAGACCAAGTTACCTTCCTCGGCGGCGTCCGCGATTTGACCGGCTACTTCAAAGAAGTCGATATTTTGGTGAACACGCCGCATTGCGTGGGCGACCACGGCGCAGGTGTCGGCAACAATATTTTGGAAGCCGGCCTTTACGACACACCTGTCGTGACCTACAACATGGCGGGTATTTCGGAAATGGTCATCACCGGCCAAACCGGCTACTGCATTCCTTTCGGCGATGACGAAGCGTTTATCGAAGCCGTCGATACACTCATCAAGCATCCTGAGTTGCGCGGTCAAATGGGCAAAGCCCTGCACAAACACGTTGAGACCTTATGCTCCGACGATGAAATCTACCGCACCACCATGGCTGCGTACGAAATGTAAGGCCGTCTGAAACATGAACATTACCATCGTCGCCCCTTATTGCTCGCTACCGTCCGAGCCGCATTTCAACCGCTTCTGGTATCTTGCCGAGCTGTTGTCGCAGTCGCATGACGTGTTGCTGATTACCAGCAACTTCAAGCACTACGACAAATCTTTCAGACGGCCCGAAGATGCCGAGGCTGCCTCACAAGGCCGTCTGAAAGTCATACTGTTGGAAGAAAGCGGATACAGCAAAAACGTGTCTTTGGGACGCGTGACCAGCCATCACCGCTTCGTCAAACATTTTGAACAATGGTTGGAAAACTGCCGTCCGGGCGAACAAGACGTCGTCTTTTCCGCCTATCCGCTGATTGCCACCAACCTGCTGTTGGGCAAACACAAAGCGCGTTTGGGTTACAAACTGATTGTCGATGTGCAGGATGTATGGCCGGAGTCTTTCTCCTCGGTCATACCGTTTTTGAAAAAAGTACCGCACAACCTGCTGCCCTTTGCTTCACGCGCCAACCAAGCCTACCGCTACGCCGACGCACTGGTTGCCGTATCGCAGACTTATCTCGACCGCGCCAAAGAAGCCAATCCGAACGTACCTGGCGAAGTCGTTTATATCGGCGCGGATTTTCCCAAACTCGATGCCGCGCCTGCCAAAGATTTTGGCGACGACAAAACCCGCTTTTTCTACTTGGGCACGCTCAGTTACAGCTATGACGTGGAAACTGTGTGCAAAGGCGTTCGCAAGCTGTTGGATGCCGGCGAAAACGTCGAATTGCACATCATGGGTGGCGGCCCCGATTTTGACAGGCTCAAACAATATGCCTGCGACGGCATCAAGTTTTACGGCTACATTCCTTACGCCGAAATGATGTCGGTCGCCAAAGGCTGCGACATTTCCGTCAACGCCATCCACTCTTACGCCATGCAGTCGATTACCAACAAACTGTCCGACTATATGGCTTTGCAAAAACCGATTCTGAACAGCCAGGTCAACGACGAAGTTGCCGAAGTCCTTACCCTGCTGCCGCATGCGAACTATCGTTCCGGTGATGTGGACGGTTTCGTTCAAGCCGCCAAAGATATTTTGAAGCGCAAAAACGATCCTGTTCAGTCCGAAGAAATCGTCCGCCGCTTCAAACGCGACGTTGCCTATCAAAAAATCGTCAACCTGATTGAAAGATTAGCTCATGAATAAATTTTTCAAACGCCTGTTTGACATTATTGCCTCTGCTTCAGGGCTGATTATCCTGTCGCCTGTGTTTTTGATTTTGGTGTACCTCATCCGCAAAAACTTAGGCTCGCCTGTGTTCTTCATCCAAGAGCGACCGGGCAAGGATGGCAAACCGTTTAAAATGATTAAATTCCGCTCCATGCGCGATGCAATCGATAAAGACGGCAACCCTCTACCGGACAGCGAACGCCTGACCGATTTCGGCAAAAAATTACGCGCCACCAGTTTGGACGAACTTCCTGAATTATGGAATGTCTTAAAAGGCGAGATGAGTCTAGTTGGACCTCGTCCGCTGCTGATGCACTACCTGCCGTTGTACAACGACTTCCAAAACCGCCGCCACGAAATGAAACCGGGCGTGACCGGTTGGGCGCAAGTCAATGGCCGCAACGCCATTTCATGGGATGAAAAATTCGCCCACGATGTTTGGTACATCGACAACTTCAGCTTTTGGCTGGATATCAAAATTTTGTTCCTGACGGTTAAAAAAGTCTTCGTCAAAGAAGGCATCTCAGCCGAAGGAGAAGCCACCATGCCTTATTTCACGGGTAATAAAACTGATGAAAAAAAATAACATACTGATTCTGTCGGCAGGTCGCCGTGTCGAATTGGTGCAGGACTTCCAAACCGAAGCCGCACGTTTTTCAGACGGCATCGGCGTTTTTGCTACTGACCTCAACCCCCACATGTCTTCTGCCTGCCATGTTGCCGACCGCGCTTTCAGCGTGCCGCGCATCGATGCAGCCGAATACATTGACAGCATTTTCGAGCTGGCCAAACAACACGACATCGGTCTGATTGTGCCAACCATCGATACCGAGCTGCTCAAACTGGCCGAAGCACGTGACCGTTTTGAAGCTGAAGGAATACATATTGTCATTTCGGATGCAAAACTGATTACCCTGTGCCGCGACAAGCGCCTGACCGCAGGCCTGTTTGCACAATACGGCATCCGTTCGCCTGAAATTTACGAACGGGACCGCCTGGTTTTCCCATGTTTTGCCAAGCCTTATGACGGCAGCCGCGCCATCGGTGCGAAAAAAATCAACACACCGGCTGATTTGACTGTCGACATTACCGAAGACCCGAAAATGATGTTCGCCCAATACATCGATATTGAGAATACTTTCTCCGAGTTTACCGTCGATATGTATTACGACCGTCAAGGCCGTCTGAAATGCGCCATTCCTCGCGAACGTTTGGAAGTGCGCACCGGTGAAGTCAGCAAAGGCGCAACCCGACGCAATGCCCTGTATAAAGAGCTGGTTGAAAAAATGGCCGTATTGGAAGGCGCACGCGGCTGCATTACCGCGCAGTTCTTCGTCAGCAAAACCGACAATACGACCTACGGCGTGGAAATCAACCCGCGTTTCGGCGGCGGTTTCCCACTGACCTACGCCGCAGGCGGCAACTATCCGGGCTGGCTGATTCAAGAATATATCGGCGAACAAGACATTCCCTTCTCCGACGACTGGGAAAACAATTTAATCATGCTTCGTTATGATGCTAAGGTTTTGGTAAGAGAACATGATTAAGCCGGAAGAATCCGTCATCGTTTTTGACCTTGACGATACGCTTTACTCCGAACATGACTACAAATGCTCCGGAATACGGACAGTTGTAGAGATGATTACGTCGCTTTATCCGCAATACAATGCCGGCGTACTATATGAAATTGCCGACAATAAAAGTAAAGACTGGCTCGACAATTTGTGTCATCATTGCAAATTAAACGAATTAGAGAAACAATCACTCTTGTGGCAATATCGGCTGCATCGGCCTGCCATCCGACCCTATGTCGAACCGTCTTTTTTACGAAAGCTGATGCGCCCTTTTGCCGCACGCGCCCTGATTACAGACGGCCGCAGCCTGACACAGCGGTTGAAAATACAGGCCTTGGGCCTGACCGATTTGTTTGACGACATTTTGATTTCGGAAGCCATGCAATCGGAAAAGCCCGACGACAAGCGTTTCGTTTTCCTGCAAAACAAATATCCGGCCGCAAAACGTTTTATTTACATCGGCGACAACATCAAAAAAGATTTTGTCGCACCCAACAAACTGGGTTGGCTCTCCATAGGCATCATGCCTAAGCCGCACAATATTCATCAAGCCGAGCCCGAGCAATACGGCCGTGAATACCAGCCCACCCTTTGGATAAACACCCTGGAAGAATTGACTACACTGACAACTTCCGCCACCGAAAAAGCAAATGCATAAGGGACATTTCTCCATGAAAATCTTATTTATGGGTCGTAAACAGGTTTCCGCCAACCTGCTTCGTTTTTTGACCAAACAAGACCATA
>NZ_JBQCWY010000044.1:0-14788 GCF_051956955.1 Neisseria sp. P0021.S005
TGTACATTTCGGTATCGATTTTGGGGAACATATACAATGCGCCCATGGGTTTGACGCAGGATATGCCCGGAATCTGGTTGACCAGTTCCCATGCTTTGTTGCGTTGCTCGAGCAGGCGGCCGCCGGGGAGGAGGAATTCGTTGATGCTTTGGTATCCGCCCAAGGCCGTCTGAATGGCGTGCTGCATGGGTGTGGTGGCACAAAGGCGCATAGACGAGAGCATGTCCAAGCCTTCGATATAGCCTTTTGCATGATGTTTCGGGCCGTTGAGTATCATCCAGCCTTGACGGAATCCGGCAACGCGGTAGGCTTTCGAGAGACCGTTGAATGTAACGGTCAGGAGGTCGGGGGCAAGTGCGGCGATATGGTGGTGTACGGCGTCGTCGTAGAGGATTTTGTCGTAAATTTCGTCGGCAAAAATAATCAGGCCGTGTTTACGCGCCAGTTCGGCGATTTCCAGCAGGATTTCTTTGCTGTACACCGCGCCGGTAGGGTTGTTGGGGTTGATGATGACTATGGCTTTGGTTTTCGGTGTAATTTTGGCTTCCATATCGGCCAGGTTGGGGAACCAGTTGTTTTCTTCGTCGCATAGATAATGGCGGACGGTACCGCCTGCCAGTGTTGCGGCGGCGGTCCACAAAGGATAGTCCGGTGCGGGAATCAGGATTTCATCGCCGTCGTTGAGCAATGCCTGCATGGACATGGTGATCAGCTCGGACACGCCGTTGCCGATGTAAACATCGTTGACGGTAACGTCGAGCAGTCCTTTGGTTTGGTAGTAGTGGACGATGGCTTTGCGTGCGGAGTAAAGGCCTTTGGAGTCGCAATAGCCTTGCGAAGTCGGCAGGTTGCGGATGACGTCAACCAAAATTTCGTCAGGCGCTTCAAAGCCAAACGGAGCCGGATTGCCGATATTGAGCTTGAGGATTTTGTTGCCTTCTTCTTCCAGTTGCAGGGCTTTTTTGTGAACTGGGCCGCGAATATCGTAGCAAACGTGATCCAGTTTGGATGATTTAGGGAATTTCTCCATGATGTGTGTTCCGTAAAATTGTTAACAATGGGATAAATGTACTCTTTTTGTGGGTAAATTAAAAGAGCTTCAGACGTCCAAAGCTTACTTATTGCGCGCTTCAGCACGGCGAACCGTCACGCTTTTACCGCCTATGCCCCAGTTGTCCATATTGATTTCGTCGATGACGACGACGGTCGTCTCGGGATTTTTGTTGAGAACGCGTGAGAGTAATTCGGTGACGCCGCGAATTAATTCGGCTTTTTGTTCCGCACTCGGGGCTTCGTTGCCGCCGGTTACTTTGATGTTGACGTAGGGCATGGCTTTTTCCTTTTAAAATAGTGTTCACATGTTATCTTATTTTTATCAGGCCGTCTGAAATTTGATTGCAGGATTTTTCATTGCTCATGACTGCTTTTACAAAGAATTAAGTTTTTTGGAATAGATTGTTTTTAAAATGCGGTTTTATTTTGGATGGATATCGTCATGAACCGTTTTCTTCAGACTTTGATTGTGGCCGCGCCGATGGTGATTGCCGCGCCCTATGTGGCGGCGGAAACGCATCCTGCGCAAAAGCAGATGCAGCAGAATATTGATGCTGTGCTGAAAATTGCACGCAATACTTCTTTGACAGAAGCGCAACGTGTGAAACAGGTTGAGCAGTATGCCAACCGTTATTTGGATTATGAACGTATTTCGGCTTTGGCTGTCGGCGCGCCATGGCGTGAATTTTCTGCCAAACAGAAAACTGATTTTATCCGTGCATTCAAAGACATGGTGATTGCGATGTACTCGCATTCTGCACTGATTGGTGCGGCGGATGCGAATGTACGCCTGTTGCCGAAGATGACGGCAAACGGCAATAAGTTTGACGTTTTCTCGGAAATTCAGACCAAAAAAGGCACCAAGTATGAAGTGGCCTACCAGCTTTACCAAAGTGGCGGTGCGTATAAGATTTACAATATCCGCGTGGACGGTACCAGCTTGGTAACGGTATACCGCAACCAATTTGGCGAGCTGATTAAGAGCAAAGGCATTGACGGTACGATTGCGACTGTTGCAGCCAAGGGCTTGAAGAAACAATAAGGTAGATTGATAAAAAGGCCGTCTGAATATTCAGACGGCCTTTTTGTGTTACGGGCTGATTAAGCACGTTTGCGGAATTCGCCGGTACGGGTATCGATTTCGATTTTGTCACCGTTTTCGATATAAGACATCACTTGGATTTCAGTGCCGCCGACCAGACGCGCGGTTTTCATCACTTTACCGGAGGTATCGCCTTTAACGGCAGGCTCGGTGTATTCAACTTCGCGAACGATGATGGTAGGCAATTCTACGGAGATTGGGTTGCCTTCGTAGAAAGTAACTTCGCATTGGTCTTCCATACCGTCAACGATGAATTTCAACGCGTCGCCGATGTTGTCGGCTTCGATTTCGTATTGGTTGAATTCTTCGTCCATGAAGACGTACATAGGATCGGCAAAGTAGCTGTAAGTACAGTTTTTGCGGGACAGGATAACGACGTCGAATTTGTCGTCGGCTTTGTAAATGGTTTCAGAAGCGGCACCGGTCAGCAGGTTTTTCAGTTTCATGCTGACTTTGGCGGAAGAGCGGCCGCCTTTGATGTATTCGGTTTTTTGAACGACCATAGGATCGTTGCCGACCATGAATACGTTGCCGGCGCGCAGTTCTTGTGCTGTTTTCATTGTAGTTTTCCAATCAAATCGGTTGTAATAAAACGCGCTATTTTAGCGTATTTTTTTGTGCTTTGAAATAAAGGCGGCAAGTTTTTCAACGGCACTTTTTTGAGCAAAAAGTCCATCCCGCCATTTTGCCGCGCTTTGCCGCCATTCATTTTGGTGTGCAGTCAGGGTTTGCCATGCCTGCAGGCGCTGGCTGTCGCTGAGTGCATCACCGTTGTTGAGTTCGTCGGAAAGGCGGTGGTGTGCCGTGGCGACAACATCCGGATAAACCTGATGCGCTTTGTCCCAAAAAGCGTGCAGTTTGTCGAGATGGATATTTTCTTCTTGCGGATAGATGTGCCAAAAGAAAGGCTTTCCGGCAAGCTGGGCGCGAACAAAGCTGTCTTCGCCGCGTATGATAGCGCCGTCGGCAAGGTTGAGCAGTTTGTCGAAATCCTGTTGGGGGACAAAAGGGATTTTGATCAGGGTAATGTGTTCGCTCTGATACACATCGCCGTCTTCAAGCAGGGCATTTTGCGGTACTAGGTCGCTGTTTTTCAGACTGGCGATGATTTGTGTACCTGCAAGCAGCAGGGTAATGGGTTGGCCGGCCTGTTGCCACATAGTCAGCCATTTTGCCCAAATATCGCTTTGATAGCCGAAAAGCAGCCACTCGGACGCGTTTTTTGCGGGAAGTTTGAGTTGTCGGCGTAAGGCTTCCGTATCAAATCCGGCCGATTCGGCGTAATCGCGTTCGCGCAGCAGGCCGCCGCTTTTTTCGCTGAAACCCATAAACCAAAAGTATTTCTGTATGCCGCCGGCCTGGGGCGAGGGCATTAAGTGCAGCCTCTCGTTGCTGTCTTCCGCGCTGAGGTATTCCCAGTTGAGCCAAAGCGGTTGGTGTTGGCGGATGATGGTTTGAACGTTGTCGGGCAGTTCGCAGGCGAAGGTTTCGATGACAATGTCGGGGGTAGGGGCTGTATCGGTATCTTCGGCGTAGTCGGCTTGCCAAGCGTGAATGCCGATGCCTTGATGGATATTGGGAATCGAGGCCAAGTCAGGGCAGAGTGCCTGAAGGGACGGAAAGTCGTCTGTCCACAAATGCACTTGCCAGCCGAGTTCGCGTTGCAAAACACGCGCCAGCCGCCATGAAACGCCGATGTCGCCGAAGTTGTCGATGACGTTGCAGAAAATCCAGCAGGTATAAGGTGGGGTGGTGTTCATGGAAAAATATGCCCAAGGCCGTCTGAAAACATCAGAATGCGCCGAAATAGTGGAATAAATAAACAATCAGCAAAATAATCGGGATAAACATCCAAATGCTTTGCCGTTTCAATTCGGGCTCTTGTTTGAGGTGGTGTTTGATGACGTCAAAAAGGACGAACTTGAATAGGAACGTGGCTTCGCAGGCAAGGATGATGCCGTTGATGAGGTGTTGCGTTTTGTCTTCGGGCGGGTTGAGGGCAAACCACAAAAGGGTGGCGAGCGGAATCAGGCAGACGACGAGCCAGCGCAGAAGGATGGGTTTGGACATGGTGTGTGTGCAAGAAATAAAAAGGGTATTATACCCTGTCGTCTTTCAGACAAGTGCAAATCAGGCTATCATTCGTTTTATTTGAAGCGAACATTTATCCCTATGCAAACCCAAGCCATCATCCGCCATATTGTTCAATGGCTCAAAGATTACGCCGAGCAGGCGCTTGCCAAAGGTTTTGTCGTCGGCATATCCGGCGGCATCGATTCTGCCGTGGTTTCCACCCTTGCCGCGCAAACCGGTTTGTCGGTTTTGTTGTTGGAAATGCCGATTCGTCAGAAATCTGACCAAGTCAACCGCGCTCAAGAACACATGGGCCGTCTGAAAAAGCGTTATCCTAACGTAAAAGCGCAAA
The DNA here is from genome assembly GCF_051956955.1 of Neisseria sp. P0021.S005. Taxonomy (NCBI): domain Bacteria; kingdom Pseudomonadati; phylum Pseudomonadota; class Betaproteobacteria; order Neisseriales; family Neisseriaceae; genus Neisseria; species Neisseria sp. P0021.S005. The sequence continues at coordinate 4,581 of NZ_JBQCWY010000044.1, forward strand.
GTGTTGATTTGACTCCGGCGTTCGATACGTTTGCCGATACCGTTGATGTCAGCGAAACCGAATTTCCCAACAAACAGCTGGCACTTGCCAATGCACGCAGCCGCCTTCGCATGACGACGCTTTATTATTACGGCCAGCTGCATGGTTTGCTGGTGGCGGGAACGGGCAACAAAATTGAAGATTTCGGCGTCGGTTTCTTCACCAAATACGGCGACGGCGGCGTGGACATCAGCCCGATTGCCGATTTAACCAAAACTCAGGTGTACGCTTTGGCAGCCGAGCTAGACGTATCGGAAGACATTCAAAAAGCCGTGCCGACAGACGGCCTTTGGGATATCGAGCGTACCGATGAAGAGCAAATGGGCGCATCTTATCCCGAACTCGAATGGGCGATGAGCGTGTACAACAGCCACAAGCCTGAAGATTTTGAAGGCAGACAGCGCGAAGTTTTGACAATCTATACCCGATTGCACAAAGCCATGCAGCACAAAGTCAACCCGATTCCGGTTTGCAAGATTCCGGAAGAGCTGTTTTAAATTTGGACATCAAAAGGCCGTCTGAAAACGTTGGATTAAGGTTTTCAGACGGCCTTTTATATTTTATTTCAATAAGAATTAGGAATATGCTTGAAAAACAGCATCATCAGATACCAAAACAGCGTAGCGGCCGCCGCGCCCAGCAATACCCATGCGCTGATTTTGGCGATTTCACGAATGGTGCGCTTTTGTTTACGGCTGAACAAACGGTTCACAATCAATGCCGCTATGGCGCAAAAGAAAAAAAATCGCAAAAGCCTGCCTATCATTCCACATTCTCCCAAAAATATTGCCTTTAATCAGGGCAGGCCGTCTGAAGCCTCATGCACAAAACAAAGACGAAACGTTATAATACCCCTTTTGCCGCTTCACTTGGAAATTACAAATGACAACAAATGCCTCAGTGGGCATTGTAACGCCCCAGAAAATCCCGTTTGACACACCGCTTGCTCTGGAAAACGGCAAAACCTTACCTCGTTTCGACCTGATGATTGAAACCTACGGCACGCTCAACGCAGACAAAAGCAACGCCGTTCTTATCTGCCACGCCCTGTCAGGCAATCATCACGTTGCCGGCAAGCACAGCGTGGAGGATAAATACGCCGGTTGGTGGGACAATATGGTCGGCCCCGGCAAACCTATCGATACCGAACGCTTTTTCGTTGTCGGTTTGAACAACTTGGGCGGCTGCGACGGCAGTACCGGCCCTTTATCCGAAAATCCTGAAACCGGTCGCGAATATGGCGCGGATTTCCCCGTTGTAACCGTCAAAGACTGGGTGAAGTCCCAATCCATGCTTGCCGATTATCTCGGCATTCAAAAATGGGCGGCCATTGTCGGCGGCAGCTTAGGCGGCATGCAGGCATTGCAATGGACGATTTCTTTGCCTGAACGCGTTGCTCATGCGCTCGTCATCGCTTCTGCGCCTAAACTTTCCACTCAAAACATCGCGTTTAACGATGTTGCCCGCCAGGCGATTTTGACCGATCCCGATTTCCACGAAGGCAATTACCGCAGCCATCATACCGTTCCTTCACGCGGTTTGCGTATCGCGCGCATGATGGGACACATCACTTATCTTGCCGAAGACGGCTTGGGTAAAAAATTCGGCCGCGATTTAAAATCAGACGGTTATCAGTATGGTTACGGCGTTGAGTTTGAAGTGGAATCTTATCTTCGCTATCAAGGCGACAAGTTTGTCGGCCGCTTTGATGCCAACACTTATCTGCTGATGACCAAGGCGCTTGACTACTTCGACCCGGCCGCCGATTACGGCCACAACCTCACGCGCGCTGTGGAGAATGTGCAGGCCAAGTTTTTTGTTGCCAGCTTCAGCACCGACTGGCGCTTTTCGCCGCAACGTTCGCATGAATTGGTCAAGGCATTAATCGCCGCGCAAAAATCCGTGCAGTACATTGAAGTCAAATCCAATCACGGCCACGATGCGTTCTTGATGGAAGACGAAGCCTATATCCGCGCGGTTGCCGCTTATATGAACAACGTTTACAAGGACTGCCAAAAATGAATCTGCGCGACGATTTGCAACTCATTTACGATTGGATACCCGAAGGCAGCCGCGTACTCGATTTAGGCTGCGGCGACGGCGAGCTGTTGGCTGCGTTGGTGGAACATAAAAATTGCACCGGCTACGGTGTTGAAATCGATACCGACAGCGTGATTGCCGCCATATCCCGCGGTGTGAACGTCATTCAAGCCGATTTGGAAGAAGGTTTGGTGGCTTTTGGCGATCAAAGCTTTGATGTGATTGTCTTGAGCCAAACCATTCAGGCGATGCAGAACACGGAAAAAATCCTGCGCTGCCTGATGCGCGTGGCCAAGCAGGCTATTGTCAGCTTCCCTAACTTCGGCTACTGGCGCAACCGCTTTCAAATCGCCATTGGCGGCCATATGCCGGTTTCCGAGCGGATGCCGTATCATTGGTACGATACGCCCAATATCCATTGGTGTACCCTCAAAGACTTTGATTTGCTGTGTGCCAAAAACAAAATCCGCGTGCTTGAGCGTGCGGTCATGACGGGCAACCGACAGGTTAAACATCTGCCGAATTTATTGGGCAGCCTGGCGTTTTATCGTGTAGGTTGATTGCAGTAATCAATAGGGCCGTCTGAACAGGTAATCACGAAAGCATGGCTTTTGCAAATACCTGTTCAGACGGCCTTTTATTATTAAAGTCGGTTTAAGCCTGTTTCAGTTTTTCCAACAAGGCAAAACTGCCGGCATCGACCAGACGGTAGGTTTCGTCAAAGTCGCCCGTGTACCACGGATCAGGAACGTGGTTGTAACCTGAATCGGGGATAAGGTCGGTCAGTTTGAAGATTTTGCCGGGGTGGAAGCCGAGCTGCTTTTCGGTTTCTCTGAGGTTGTTGTCGTCCATCACGATGATGTAGTCGAAATGTTCGGCATCGCTGGGTTTGATTTTGCTGCTGGTAAAGCCTGACGGGTCGATGCCGTGTTGTTTGAGTACACGGCGCGTGCCTTCGTGCATGTTTTCCCCGTCGTGCCAACCTGACGTGCCTGCGCTGGCTGTAATGACGGCATTGCCCATGCCTGCTTTGCGGGCGCGGTGGCGCAGGACGTATTCGGCCATAGGGGAGCGGCAGATGTTGCCGAGGCAGACGAAAAGGATTTTGTGGGTTTTCATATGCGTGAAAATGAGCGGTAAGGTTTGAAAATCAATGCAACACGCTAAACCGTTTTCAGACGGCCTTGGCGTGTTGCATTTTCAATTTAGTTTACATTGCTGAAGAAAGGATTATGGCCTTCTAGTTTCAACGCTTGGGCATAAGTAGGGATGTTCTCGTTTTCGCCCAATGGGTTGTGCAGCAGGTAGAGGTGCTCGATTCGGCATTCGGCCATCAGGTCGAGGAAGTTTTGCTGAACGATGGCGATATTGTCGGTTGATGCAAGCTCCCAAGTGAAGGTCTGCGGAACGATTTCAAACGCGCTGTCTGTCGCGTTGAAGCTGAACTGGAGCTTGCCGTCCGCTTTCGCTGCGGCAACAACGCCGACGCGCGGGCTTTGCATACGGATGGCGCGGATGGCGTTGGTGGCAAAAACGTCCATGGCCATGCGTTGGCGGGTGTGGCTGCCGTCGGTAAGCGCGTCAAGCGGCGTATTGGGCGAGAGCGGGTTGGTAAAGAGGGTAACGCCGTCGAGGGCGAGATGCTCTTGCCAAACCTGCATCAATGGCAGGCCTGCCTGTTGCAGGTTAAGGCCCAAGGCAGTCTGAATGTCTTTATTGCCGTAGCCCAGCGCGTAAACAACATGGACGGATTGACCTTCGGGCAGCGTCAATGGTTTGTATTCGAATTTTTGCAGGAATGCGCCTGCCGCTTCATCGTTTTGCTTGGCTTGGAACCACTCGCCCGGGGTAACGCTGCTCAAGTCGGTAGATTGGACGAGGTAAGGCAGCCATTGCGTGTTTTGCGTGAGGGTACGCAGGTTGGGGTAGTTTTGCAGGCAGGCGAAGAGTGCTTCGGTAGGCAGCGTAAGCGGCAGGGTTTGTTCTTTTTTGCAACCGGCGACCAAAACGACAGGCAGGGCAAACCATTGGGCTTCGTTATCGTTTTCTGCCTTCAGGACTTCGCCTACGCTTTGAATCAGGCTGGTGTAAGTGCCGACATCGGGCGCCATGGTCATTGCCAATGAAAGGTTGATGTAATGGTTTTGGCTGAGCATGGTGCGGATTTCGGTTTGCAGTTGGCCGGCCGAAAGCTTGCGCGATGCGGAGGAGGAGTTGTGCGCCAGCTGATAGGCATTGAGCAGAAGGTAGTTTTTGATAGGGCTCTGCGGATAAGGGCGGGTATCTGGAAGAACAAAGGTTTTCATGACGGTTTGAAGTGTTGTGTTGTAAGTGTGGCGATTATAGCAATTTAGTCAGTCGGTGTGCTTGTTAATAAATTAAATTCAACTGGCGATAGGGATACGCTTCATTTTCACAAGGTTTAAGTATCAGCATTTTCTAAGTTGGGGAGGGTAAATGCCCGATGTGTTATAATCCATGACCAAACATAATTCAGAAAGGAACAAAATCATGCGCTTGCTTCATACTATGCTGCGTGTCGGCAATCTCGAACGCTCTTTGGATTTCTATCAAAACGTATTGAACATGCAACTGCTGCGCCGCCGCGATTATCCCGAAGGCCGTTTTACTTTGGCTTTTGTCGGTTATGGCGATGAAGCGGACCATACTGTTTTGGAACTGACCCACAACTGGGATACCGAGTCTTACGATTTGGGCGATGCTTATGGCCATATCGCGATTGAAGTCGATGATGCTTACGCGGCGTGCGAGCGTGTCAAAGAAATGGGAGGTAAAGTGGTACGCGAAGCCGGCCCGATGAAACACGGCACGACTGTGATTGCGTTTGTTGAAGATCCAGATGGCTACAAAATTGAATTTATTCAAAAGAAAAGCGGTAGCGATTCGGTTCAATATTCATCTTAAGGCATAAGATAATGGAAAAGGCCGTCTGAACATTCAGACGGCCTTTTTTTGATCAACCCAACTGTTTTTGCTTTTCGCTCAACAGGGCGTGTACTTGAAGCGCAGTAGCGTAGCGGTCTTCTCCTGCTTCAATCGGATCGAGGAAATGCAGTTCGACCGTGTTGGAAGGCTGGCTGATGACCATGCAGATAGATTGCCAGAGGCTGATGTCGCCGTAGTAGGCAGTGTGCGGATTGGGGCTGCTGCCGTCTGGATTCGGATAGCGGCAGAGTGCCGGAATAATCGGTACGCCTGCATCATAGGCCGTCTGAAAAAAGCTCGGTTTGAACGGCAGGATTTCACGGCCTTCGGTACTGGTGCCTTCGGGAAAAATGGTGACGGTATCGCCGTTTTTCAGCGCTTCGGTTACGCCGGCGATTTTGGCAGAATTGCCTTTGATGCCGCGGTTGCGCGAGACGTAAACCGTTTGAGCCTGTGTGGCAAGATAACCGACCACAGGCCATTTGGCCACATCGTCTTTAGCCACAAAACGGCCGGGGAAAGCACCGTTGACCGCCATAATGTCCAACCATGAAATATGGTTGCTGATAATCAGCTGACCGCGATCTTCTTGCGGCGGCGTGCCGAAAGTTTGCAGTTTCATGCCGCAGGAAGCGAGCACGCGCAGCGACCATAATTGGATCGCGCGCAGTTTGCGTTTGCTGCTGTAAAAGGGAAACAGAAAAAACATTTCGGCCATGCCGTATAAAAGGCAGCCGGCAATGCAGAGAAGACGGAAGATAAAACGGATTTTGGCGGTCATTGTGTGTGTTTTTATAAAGATTAGGCAGGCCGTCTGAAGTTTCAGACGGCCTTTTATTATGAATCGGCTTTAGGGGCAAAACGCTGCAAGTAGCGGTCGGAAAGGTGGTTGATGTCCATCATGATCAGCACATCCGCGCAGTTGAACGCTTCATCGACGCAAGGCTCGCCGCAGAACCACGCGCCTGCTTTGAGATAGCCTTTGATCAGGGCAGGTACAGGCGGATTTTCAGACGGCGTGATGCTGTCCCATTTGAGCGGGTTGAGCGGTTTGACACACCATTGTGCCGGAGCGAGGTATTTGTCTTTCAAAGCATGATACAGGCCGGCCGCATCGTTGCCGCCGTCACGCATTTCGATACTGCCGCAACCAATCATAAAGCGCAGGTTTTCGTCTTTCATGAATTTGACCAAACCGGTCCACAACAGCATGACCAAGCCGCCGTTGCGGTAGTCCGGGTGGGTACAGGCGCGGCCGAGTTCGACGGTTTGCGGCAGGATGTCTTTCAAAGGCTCAAGATCAAATTCATGCTCGCTGTACCAGCCACCGACTTTTTTTGCGGTTTCTTCGGTAATCAGGCGGTAGCAGCCGATTACCTCGCCGGTTGCATCGTCAAAGGCGAGCAGGTGGTGGCAATGTTCATCATAAGGATCGACATCGCGGCCGTCATCGCTTTCGATTTCCGCACCTAACTCTTGGGCAAAAACCTGATAGCGCAATCTTTGGGCGGCTTCGATTTCAGCTTGGGTTTCTGCAAGGCGTACGCTCAGGCCGATTTTGGGGCCCGTTTGATTGAAACGGCTGGGGGACATGATGTTTCCTGTTTGAAGAAAATGGCTGATTATAGCGGATATACGGACAGATTTATATTGATTTGCTTTGCGGTAGGGCAAATTATGTCGGGTTGTTGGAAAAAGGCTTCAGGCCGTCTGAATTTGGCATGCCAAGCGGTAGAAGCGTAAAATCAACGTTTTTGCCGCTTTTTTTGTTATGGAAACCTCTTTTCTGCTTGCCGGAAAAATTACCGAGCTGACGCTGATTGTTTTGATGGGCGTGGCCTTAGTGAAGGCAGGGCTGTTGAAATCGGAAAACAGCTATACGCTCTCGGTCATCGCGCTTTACTTGATCAGCCCGTCTGTCATGATTCATGCCTTTCAGATGGACAATACGCCGCAGATTATCGAAGGGCTGAAGCTTTCCGTCATGTTGGCGGTGTTTTTCCATGTGGTATTGATTGTTTTAGGCAGGTTGTTTAAACACTTGTTCAAACTCGATGCGCTCGAACACGCGGCGACGGTGTACAGCAATTCGGGCAACCTGATTATCCCTTTGGTAATGTCGGTCTTTGGGCCGGAATGGGTGATTTACACCACTGGTTTTATCTTGGTGCAGACGTTTTTGTTTTGGACGCATCTGCGCCTGTTGATTTGCGGTCGAGGCAATGTGGCTTGGAAAACCATTTTTACCAATATCAACATCTTATCCATGTTGGTCGGGCTGCTGATGTTTGCCTTTCAAATCAAGCTGCCGCACATTGTCGATAATACTTTGGCGACGGTGGGCAGTATGATTGGCCCGGTTGCCATGTTGGTGGCGGGCATGCTGCTGGCCTCTTTGCCGTTGCGTTCGATTGTGTGGACACCGAGGCTTTATCTCGTTGCTTTTTTAAGGCTGATTTTGATTCCGGTATTATTGCTTTTCGCCGTCAAAGCCTGCGGTTTTGCCCATCATGATGCGCATGCGGATACGGTTGTGTTAATCAGCTTTTTGGCAACGACTTCGCCTGCCGCTTCGACAGTTACCCAAATGGCGGTTGTTTACGGCAAAAATGCCCAAAAAGCCAGTGCGATTTATGGGTTGACGACCTTGCTTTGCGTGGTAACCATGCCGGTAATGATTGCCTTATATCGTTGGATTATTTAAGAAAAGGGCAGGCCGTCTGAAACTTTGACTTTATGTTTCAGACGGCCTGTTTGGTATTTTAATTTGAAAATAACTTTTATTATCAATTAATTAAGCAATTAAAAAACTATACAAAGCCGTTTGCAGCGTGTATCCTTATGTCTAACATTCATCCAATATCAATCTTTAAAGGAACACAGCCATGACCGACTTTACCGTTTGGGAAACCGCACCTTTCAATTCCACCATTGACCATATTTTGCAGCGTTACCACAATGTCCACCGCGCCCAGTTTGAAGAGTTGGTTCCGCTGGCGCAAAAAGTGGCGCAGGTTCATGCTGATACTTTCCCTGCCGAAGTTCCTGATTTGTTGGCCTATATGCAAAACGAGCTGTTGATGCACATGATGAAAGAGGAGCGCATGTTGTTCCCAATGATTAATCAGGGCGTGGGTCGCGGCGCGGCAATGCCCATCAGCGTAATGATGCACGAGCATGAAGAACACGATCAAGCCATCGCGCGTCTGGAAGAATTGACCTACAATTTTGAGCTTCCCGAAGGCGCTTGCGGCAGCTGGACCCGTTTGTACACTTTGGCCAAAGAGATGGTGGATGATTTGAAAGACCATATCCATTTGGAAAATGAGATTTTGTTCTCCCGCGTTTTGGCTTCTTAAAAATTTGAGCTTAATCAAGGCCGTCTGAATGTTCAGACGGCCTGTTGTTTAATCCCTTGCTAATTTAGTGCAATGGTTCTAAAATTTTAACAAAGAAACAAAAATAAGCAGTAAAGGCACACATCCGTTCTTTTGTTTACTTGAGAAGGAGTTTATGAATGAAACATTCTAAAGTTTTACTATCGGGTATTCTGTTTGTTGCTCTGACTGCGTGCGCCCAAACGACGGACGGCAGCTGGAGCGCCTTGCAGGATACGAAAACAGGCGTGCAGTCGCGGCCTTATTATGAATTTGGCAATGTGGTTCAGAAGATTTCTTTTAAGAAAACCGGCAATCCGGAAAATGGTCTGAAAAAGCCTGTCTTGACTGTGTATCGTCAGGGCAAGCTGTTGGGCGAAGCATATAATTTGGAAGCCTCTCATGGCAGCCCCTTGTTGCCAACCCTGTTTTTGGTAAACGGCAAGTCATTAAATATCAATGACGGCAACGATAAAAAACAATTGGCTTCTGCGAAGAGAATCGATTTTTACGATTTCGGCCACGGCCGTATCGGCCATGCAGTCTTTACCGCGCCTAACGGCATCTGTCAGGATATGAAACACGGCAAAGGCGTTTCCTACAAGCTGGTTACCAACTATGTTAATTTCCCGGATTATCCTTCACCTGAAAATATCTTGATTATTACTGCGCAAGGCAAATATGAGCAAGACGGGTTTATATTGGATGCCACTGAGTCAAGAGTGACCAGTGCCAATAAAGAGTTTGCCAAAAAATATGGCGAAGCCCTGAAATCCAAGAATGGCCCTGAGACCAGGCATGTGAATATGGCCAATGCAGCCAGTGCGGAAAAAGGCAGACTGTTGGCTGATTATATCTGTCAGTAATCATATTAAAGGCCGTCTGAAATTCAGACGGCCTTTTAAAATCATGAATGCATCTCTTGTTCAAACGACAGCAGAATCTGTTTTACTTCGTCCGCTTCTTTGACGGCGCGGATACGGTCAAACAATATCTGCGCCTGTTCAAACTCTTTTTTCATCATGCCCAGCCATTGTTTCAAACGGGCAACCGGATATTTGTTGTTGGCCTCTTTGGCAAGGCATAAGTCGAAGAACTGGACTATCCATGAGGAGACTTCGGCAAAGTCGGTGTCTTTGACTGTTTCGCCGTTTTCATATTGCTTGATTTGCCGCGCCAAGTCGGGACGGATAACCGCGCCGCGCCCGAGCATCACGCTGTCGCAGCCGCTGACGGTTTTAATGTCGAGATAGTCTTGAAGGCTGAACACATCGCCGTTGGCGGTAACGGGAATACTGACTGCATCACGGATTTTGCGCACCCATTCCCAATGTGCCGGCGGTTCGTAGCCTTCGACTTTGGTGCGCGCATGGACGGTTAACGCGCATGCGCCGCCGTTTTCAATCGCGGAGGCGCATTCCAATGCCAGACTTTTGTCTTCATAACCAAGCCGCATCTTGGCAGTCAGCGGAATGTGTTGCGGCAGGCGTTGGCGCAGGGTGTGGACGATGTGGTAAATCAAGTCTGGCTCTTTGAGCAAGACTGCACCGCCTTTGTGTTTGTTGACCGTCGGCGCGGGGCAGCCGAAGTTGAGGTCGATTTTGTTCGCACCGAAACGCACGGCTTCCAAAGCATTGACGGCCATGTTTTCCGCATCGCTGCCCAAAAGTTGGACAGTGCAGGGCGTGCCGGCCGGCGTGCGGTTGGCATGGGCGATTTCGGGAACATATTTAAGCCAAGTGGCGCGTGAGTGGACCGTGTGCGTAATGCGGACAAATTCGCTGACGCATTCGTCAAATCCGCCAA
>NZ_JBQCWY010000045.1:0-14650 GCF_051956955.1 Neisseria sp. P0021.S005
CGCGCGTGGTTGCTTTGGAAAAACCAACCACTACCGAACGCGGCCAATGGTATTTCCAACGCTACATCCAAAACCTGCCGACCGCAGGCGAAATGGTATTCTTCGACCGCTCATGGTACAACCGTGCAGGCGTAGAACGCGTAATGGGCTTCTGCGAACCTAACGAATACCTGCTCTTCATGCGTCAAACTCCTGAATTGGAACGTATGCTTGTTGCCAGCGGTATCCATCTGTTCAAATTCTGGTTCTCCGTATCCCGTGAAGAACAACTCCGCCGCTTCATCTCCCGTCGTGACGACCCACTGAAACACTGGAAACTGTCCCCTGTGGATATCCAGTCGCTCGACCGCTGGGACGACTACACCGAAGCCAAAAACGCCATGTTCTTCCACACCCATACCGGCGACGCGCCTTGGGTCATCATCCGCTCCGACGACAAAAAACGTGCACGTTTGAACTGTATCCGCTACTTCCTGCACCAGCTGGACTATCCGGGCAAAGACGTGAAAGCCATCGGCAAAGTGGACGAGAAAATCGTTTTGGTTCCTGATACACGTTACAAAGACAAAACTGTCGAGCTCGGACACGATTAATTTGTAACCTTACCAAAGGCCGTCTGAAATTTCATCTTTCAGACGGCCTTTTCTTAATCCTCGCGATTCCAGTACGTTTTTTGTGCGAATACCAATTTATTGTCAGTGAATTTTACATTATCCAAATTCAACGCCCAGACATCACTTTTCATCACTCGAGCAGCAGGATGCGCTTTGTAAAATAAAGACTGCGCCGCTTTCAAATCCGCTTCATTCTCAATCAAAGCGGCAGTCGCCGCAAACTGAATGCCGCTGATTTTTGTGATACTGTCAGGCTGACCGGCAATGGTACCGGCTACTTTGGCAGAACGGCTCATCATTCCGCCATGTTTCGTTTTCAAAGAAGTCAACACAATCAATCGGGCATTCGCCTCATCAAACACATAAAAACAACAAGCCGCCCAAACTTCGCCGTCTGCCGCAGCGGCAATACTGACGACATGATGATTGCTCAAAAATTTAACGATATTGGTAGGAATCGCTTGCATGATTTTATCCTCTTTCTCAGTGTATTCAATTTATTTTCAGGCCGTCTGAAACATCAGCCCTGCCAGCGCGGCGCATCGGTTTGAAAAATACCGAACAAGTCCAAAGCATGAGAGACACTGTGTGTAATCATATCTTCGATGGATTCTGGCTTCTGATACAGAGCCGGAACGGGAGGAAACACAATGCCGCCCATCTCTGTTACACGGCGCATATTGTCGATGTGTGCCAAGTTTAACGGCGCTTCACGCACCATCAACACCAGCCTGCGCCGCTCTTTCAATGTTACATCCGCCGCACGGCTGAGCAAATTATCGGCAAACCCGTGAGCAACCGAAGCCAAGGTTTTCATTGAACACGGCGCAATCAACATTCCATCCGTCAAAAACGATCCGCTGGCAATACTTGCCCCGACATTACGGACGGAATGCACGACATCCGCCAAAGCATAAACGTCTTCTTTAGTGTAATCCGTTTCCAAAGCACGGGTCATCTCCGCCCCTTGCGAAACCACCAAATGCGTTTCTACCTGATGCTCACGCAAAAGCTGCAAAGCCTTCACGCCATACTGAAAACCGCTGGCACCGCTGATGCCGACAACCAAACGCTTCATTGTATTTCCCTGTCTTGGCCTAAAGATAAATGAAAGGCAGATTCTCAAGACGAAAAAATAACCGCTAAAAAGCGGTTAGATTTCCTAATGTGGTGCCGACAGCGAGATTTGAACTCGCACAGCCTATGGCCACTACCCCCTCAAGATAGCGTGTCTACCAATTCCACCATGTCGGCATAAATTAAATTGTCTTACTGCTGCTGAGGATTCGGAGCAACAGGAGTTGTATTGTTTTGTGCAGGCGTTGCAGGCTTAGGAGCTTGCTGGGTCTGCTTCACATCGCTGAAGTCTAAACCATGCTTACTGGAGTGAGTGTGAATATACACCATCGCCATGCAAGTCGCAAAGAAAAATGTTGCAGCAACGGCAGTCGAGCGGCTGAGGAAGTTGGCATTACCGGCAGAACCGAATACGCCTTGCGCGCTACCGCTGCCGGAACCGAATGTTGCGCCGGCATCCGCGCCTTTACCGTGTTGCAGCAATACTAACACGATTACGAATAGAGCGGAAATAATATTAATAATCCAGATAAGGGTTTTAAAGGCTTCCATATGTTTTCTACGAGGCTTGTGCTGCGTTGATGATGGCGGTAAAGGAGTCATATGATAATGACGCGCCACCAACCAATGCGCCGTCTACATGAGGTACTGCGAAGATGTCGGCCGCGTTATCCGCTTTCACACTTCCGCCGTAAAGAACGCGGATTTTAACATCGCTTCCGCACAAAGACAAGATTTCTTTGTAGATAAATGCGTGCATGTCGGCGATTTGTTCGACGGTGGCGACTTTGCCTGTACCGATCGCCCAAACCGGCTCGTAGGCAACGGCGATGTTTTTGGTGTTCAAACCTTGCAGGATGGAAAGCTGGTGGGCAATGACTTCGTGTTCTTTACCGGCTTCGCGTTCTTCCAAACTTTCGCCGACGCACAACAATGGAATCAGGCCGACGTTGAGGACGTTTTCCATTTTGCGGCGTTGGATTTCGTTTTTCTCGCCAAAATAAAGGCTGCGCTCGGAGTGGCCGATGAGGACGATATCTGTACCGATGTCGGCAAGCATTTCAGCGGACACTTCGCCAGTGTACGCGCCATTATTTGGGAAACGGCTCACGTCTTGCGCACAGGTCAAGATGCGGTTGTTCAAAACAATCTGCATGGCGTTGTGCAGTTGCAACAGATAAACGGTCGGAGCAGCCAGGCCGATTAACACGCGTTCTGCGGTTGGCATGACACGGAAGCGGTGCATAAGTGCATTGTTGTTTTGGAGTCGGCCGTTCATTTTCCAGTTGCCGATAACCCATTTTTGGTCCCACATTCCGATTTGGTGATACATCTTTATTGCTCCGTGTGTTGGTTGTTGCTTGCTGTAGCGTCGTGTAATGTGAAAGTTTAGTGGATATATGTGCGCTTGGCAATTATTAACGGGCCTCCGGGGCCGTCTGAAAGATGGCACACTCTCCGACAAGGATTTATAATGTATGCTTCGATAAAATTAAGAATTGAACGGAGCACAAATATGGACTTTGAAAAAGCGCGTTTCAATATGGTTGAACAGCAGATTCGTCCGTGGGATGTCTTGGACTTCGACATTTTGGATGCTTTAGAGGAGATCGAGCGCGAACATTTTGTCGGCGAGGCTTTTCAAGGTTTGGCCTATGCAGATATGGAGCTGCCGCTGACCAACGGCCATAAGATGTTGGAACCCAAAGTCGTTGCCCGCCTGGCTCAAGGCTTGAAACTGAAAAAAGACGAAACTGTCTTAGAAATCGGTACAGGCTCAGGCTATGCAACCGCCCTGCTGTCCAAACTGGCCGGCAAAGTCGTGACCGACGACATCGACGCCGAGCAGCAGCAACGCGCCAAAAAAGTTTTGGACGAATTGGGCTTTACCAACGTCGATTATGTGCAAAACAACGGCCTGACCGAAGCATCGCAAGGCGCTCCTTTTGATGCGATTTATGTGGGCGGCGCAGTAGACAGCGTACCTGAAATCTTAAAAGAGCAATTGAAAGATGGCGGCCGCATGGTGGTCATTGTCGGTCGCAAACCGGTACAACGCGTGCTTTTGCTGACGCGTAACGGCAATGAGTTTTCCGAAAAAGTATTATTTGACACCGTCGTGGCACACTTGGAAGACAAATCGGCCAATCCGTTTGGCGATTTCGATTTTTAAACAACAGGCCGTCTGAAAATTCAGACGGCCTCATGCTTTTACCCAACCCTATGACCGACATCATCCAACTCTCGCCCACCGAATTGAAACAATGGCAGGACGAAGGCCGCGCATTTCATCTGCTCGACGTCCGCACCGATGAAGAACGCGCCATCTGCACCATGCCCGCCGCCATTCATATCCCGATGAACCTCATCCCCCTGCGCCAAAACGAGCTGCCCGACGATGATTTACCCATTGTTGTCTATTGCCACCACGGCATCCGCAGCCTGCACACGGCAATGTATTTGGAAGACGCCGGATTTGAAAACCTCTACAACCTGCAAGGCGGTATTGATGCTTGGGCAATGCAGGTAGACAGCAAAATGATGCGATATTGAATCGGTTTTATCAATAAAAGGCCGTCTGAAACTGGATTTCAGACGGCCTTTTTCAAACCTTTCTGCTTACACTTGTAAGCTAGCGACAAACTGCTGTACGGCCGGCACAGCCAAAATCAACAGCAATACCAATACGGCTTTTTCCATACGGTTGAACTGACAATTTCCGTAGTGTTTCTTTTGCGAATAGAAAAACAGTAATACGCCGGGCAAATAGAGCAAGACTGAAAGCAGCAAATATTCCGTGCCTGCCGCATAGACAATCCAAGCCGCATAAAGCGTTGCTGCCGCGCCGATAAGACGGTATTTCGCCGCGGCCTTTTGTGTCAGCGATAATTTGAGCAGATATGCACCAATTAACAAATATGGTATCAAAATCATGGAAGTCGATACCATCAGCAAGGCAGAATAATCCTCGCCTTTTAACCACACCAGCAATAGGCAAAACTGCACGGTCAAGGTGGTAAACATCAATGAACCCTGCGGCACTTCGTTTTTATTCAACGGGATAAACGATTTTGGAAATGCGCCGTTTCTCGCACCCATGTGCGGAATCTCGGTCGCATACAGCGTCCAGCTTAAATAAGACGACAGCACAGACACAATCAGGCAGGAAGAAATCAACACTTTACCCCAAGAGCCGACCATGTGCGCCAACACGCCCGCCATAGACGGATTAGCCATTGCTGCAATATCCGCACGAGGCAAAATGCCTTGAGCCAAGACGGTAATTGCCACATACATGGCCAGCGTCAAGCTGACGCCGATAATGGTTGCTCGACCGACATCAGCACGACTTCGCGCATGCTTGGACAAAACCGCCGCACCCTCAATACCGGTAAACACCCACAGCGTAATCAGCATTGTGTTTTTCACCTGCGTCATCAGGCTGACATCAGGATTTTCAGGCGTAGCAAGGCTCGCCCCTGTCCAATCGGACATAAACACTTCGGTTTGAAAGAAATAGGCTGCCATACCAATAAATAAAATCAGCGGAAATACTTTGACTGCCATCGCAATCAGGTTCACTCCTGCCGCTTCTTTAATACCGCGCACCACCAACCAGTAAATCAGCCACACAATTACTGATTCTCCAACAAAAGCAGCAAATGTGTTGCCTTTGCCGAAAATCACGTTGTCCGGCGTATCGACAAATCCGCCTACTGCTTCAAACGCAACCACCAAATAGCCGACAATACCGACCGTGGTGCAAAGCCAATAGCCCCACGCCGAGAAAAAACCCATCAAATCGCCGAAGCCGTCGCGGGCGTACGTATAAATACCGCCATCCAATTCGGGCTTAAGTTTGGACAAGGCCGAAAATGACAGGCCGAGGAAGATAATGCCCACACCGGTAATCAGCCAACCCAACAGCAAAGCCTGCGAACCTGCAACGGCAGCCATATTCTGCGGCAGGCTGAAAATACCCGAACCAATCATGGAACTGATAACCAAGGCCGTCAGCGCGGCCAAGCCGATTTGAGATTTTTGCGACATGTTTATTCCTGATTTTTATCATTATGTGTTTGTGAAGCGACGGCATTACCGGCTTTTTTAGCCTGTTCTAACCGTATCAAAATATTATGCAGCTGCTTTCAGACGGCCTTAAATCCTTGCGCCAACGCACGGATATGTTCAGGTGCGATACCGCAGCACCCGCCGATGATTTCAGCACCCAAATCCGCCCATTGTCTCGCCCATGCCAAATAATTTTTCGGCGTGGCATCGGAGCGAATCGGATCCAAACCGTCGTTGGCCTCGTTCATCTGACCTTGTACCGGTTCAAATGCATTGGCGTACACACCCAGTTTCAGACGGCCTTGGGCTTCATGTGCCACTTTCAAAGCTTCTGCCATTACTTCAGGCTGACTGCAATTGAACAACATTGCCGCCGCACCTATTTCTACCGCGAAATCCGCCGCCTCGTGCACGGTTTCTCCCGAACGCAACACCGGTACATCATGCGGCATCGTATCTTCCAAAGTAAACGATACCCAAAACGGCTTACCGTCATCAGGCAGACTGCTGCGCCAGAAACGCGCTTCTTCCAAGCTGGATACGGTTTCTGCCAACCAAATATCAGCAAACGGCATCAAACCCGATATTAAAGGGCGCGCCAAAGCAGGTGCGACTTGTTTGTCAAACAAGTCAGGGCGGTAAGAACCGAATAACGGCGGCAGGCTTGCGGCTACTTTTGCAGTAGTCCCGCTTTGTTCCACCGCTTCACGCGCTAAACGGCCGGAAAGCCTTGCCCATTCGGCAGCTTGAGCATCAAAGCGCTCCTGCCCGATATGAAACGGAACAAGCGCATAACTGTTGGTCGTAATCACCTGTGCGCCTGCGCGAAGAAAGTCCAAATGCGTTTCGCGTACAATCTCCGGTGTTTCCATCAAAGCCAAAGCAGACCATTCCGGCTGACGAAACGGTGCGCCACGCCGATGCAGTTCACGCCCCATTCCGCCGTCTAAAATCGTTACCGTCATGATCGACCTCCAATGATGAATTTTTAAAATCGCCATTCTACGCTTTTTTAACTCCTTACCTTTAATCTATGAAAAACTAAACTTATGCAGTTTCGTTATATAAAAGGCCGTCTGAAGCAGGATTTCAGACGGCCTTTACGATTATTTCACAAACCGTGCATCTGCCATAAACGGCCGTGTAGCGGCTGGTTTAGCGGAATAGAAGCGGGAGAACGTGCTGTCGATTTTGGTCTGTATCGGCTTACCGTCCAATGTTGCCGATGCTTCCAATTTCACACCACCGCCACTGGTTTCGCCTAATTTCATATTTGGCAACGTCAGTTTGGCAATATTGAGTTTCACATTTCCCACTTTGGTATCGGGGGACATCAGCTGCTTACCGACCGGACGGATTTTTTCACCCTCATCATGAGGCGCGGCACCACCGTTGTCGTCAACCACGCCGATATTAATCAATCTGGCAGACGCCAAATCCATCTTGCCGTTTTTGACCGGAATACCGACAAACAGTTTTACGCCGCGATGAATGAACGTATTGTCCCGCCACTGAGTTTGGCCCTCTTTCGGCGGTTTGGTTTCTGCCGCCACCGAATAAGTGCGGCCCATAATCATCAATTTATAACCTGGAATTTTTTTCGAACCGAATCCATCAGTGATATCTTCGACCAGTTGCGGCGCAGTCAGGGTTTCGTTTGCCAAAATACGGGCTGAAGTTTCTGCCAAATGGGCAGGCTTACCGTCTATAGTCAATGCCTGTTCATGGCCAAAATCAGATGCAAATGCAGGCACGGCGGCTAGCGCGGCGGCCAATGCCAGAATACGGATGGTTTTCATTGCAGACTCCTGATAAAAATGTAATTGGGTTGATTACCCGATAAAATCCGGGCGATATTGATAGGAATCAGTATTTTTATACAAATGATACAGATTATCAAGAGTATTTAGTTTTCAAAATAAAAAAAGGCCGTCTGAAATCCAGTTTCAGACGGCCTTTTCAATCTACTTAAACCTTCTATCAGCCTGTAAAGCGTTTGAATACCAATGTGCCGTTGGTACCGCCAAAGCCGAAGGAATTGGAGATGGCAACGTCGATTTTCGCATCGCGTGCTTCGTTGGCGCAGTAGTCCAAATCGCAACCGGCTTCAACGTCTTGTTCAAAGATGTTGATGGTCGGTGGAGATTTCTGCTCGTGTACCGCCAACACGCTATACAACGCTTCCACGCCGCCGGCCGCGCCGAGCAAGTGGCCGGTCATGGATTTGGTGGAGTTAACGATGACTTTGCGCGCATGATCGCCCAAAGCGCGTTTAATGGCTTTGGTTTCGTTGGCATCGCCCAAAGGAGTCGATGTACCGTGTGCGTTGACGTAATCAACGTCTTCAGGATTCAGGCCGGCATCTTTCAGGGCGCGGGTAACGGCCAATGCAGGGCCTTCTTCGTTAGGCGCGGTAATGTGGTAAGCATCGGAGCTCATACCGAAGCCGACGATTTCGGCGTAAATTTTCGCACCGCGTTTTTTCGCGTGTTCCAATTCTTCCAACACCAGCACGCCAGCGCCTTCGCCAATAACGAAACCGTCACGGCCTTTGTCCCACGGACGGGAAGCGGTAGCAGGGTCGTCGTTGCGGGTGGAAAGTGCCTTCATGGCGGCAAAACCGCCGACGCCCAAAGTGCTGATCGCGCCTTCTGCGCCACCGGCAATCATAACGTCTGCGTCGCCGTATTTAATCAATCGTGCAGAGTCGCCGATGGAGTGTGCGCCGGTTGTACAGGCAGAAACCATGCCGTAACTCGGGCCGCGGTAGCCTTTGAGAATGGTGACATGGCCGGAAATCAGGTTAATCAGCGAGCCTGGGATAAAGAAAGGATTGATTTTGCGCGCGCCGCCTTCGATGACGGCTTTACCGGTCGCTTCAATGCTCGGTAGGCCGCCGATACCGGAGCCGATATTGACACCGACGCGGTCTTTGTCGAGGGTTTCCAAATCGTCCAAGCCTGAATCATTAATGGCCTGCAGGGCGGCGGCAATACCGTAGTGGATGAACACGTCCATACGGCGCGCTTCTTTCGCGCTGATGTATTGGCCGATGTCGAAATCGCGCACTTCGCCGGCGATTTGGCTGTTGATGTCGGATGCGTCAAAGCGGGTAATCCGTCCGATGCCGCTTTTGCCTGCGAGCAGATTGCTCCATGCGGTGGCGACGTCGTTGCCGACCGGTGATACTTGGCCAAGACCTGTGATGACTACTCTTCTCTGACTCATGATAATCTCGCTGTTGGTTGTCGGGATTTTCGCGGCAGCCTTGCTCTTTTTCTTCGTGAAAACGGGCAAAACTCATGCCGTCTGAAATTTCAGGGGTTTAATAATAAGGTAAAAGCCTCTATTGCGATGGCGCAGCAGAGGCTGGATGTTTGGTGCGACCGATTAGCCTTGGTGGGCGTTGATGTAGTCGATAGCCAATTGTACGGTAGTGATTTTTTCAGCGTCTTCGTCAGGGATTTCGCAGCCGAAAGCTTCTTCCAAAGCCATCACCAGTTCTACGGTGTCCAGAGAGTCAGCACCCAAATCGTCTTGGAAAGAAGATTCGTTTTTCACTTCGGCTTCGTTTACGCCCAGTTGTTCAGCAACAATTTTTTTAACTTGTTGTTCGATGTTTGACATGTCAGTCGTTCCTTTTCGCCTTGCGGCAGGTTGTTTAAGGGAAATAATTCGTCGGTATTGTACCGAATTTGGATAGAGTTTTCCATCTAATCCTGCATTTTAGCACAGATTATTCTGGAAAAACCTGTTGTTGCGCATATTAGCATATGCTGATTTTAACCTACAAGCAGGAATTTGTTTTTGTTACGTATCAACATTAACATTATTAAAAACAAGGGGCTGTACTAGATTAGCAGATATGTTACCCTCGAAATATGAAGATAACTCACTGCAAATTAAAGAAAAAAAGTACAGAAAGAACTGCTTCGTTTTTTTGTACTCGAAGTTACCGCCCGTTCTGCCGCCGATATTTTGGGTATCCATCCCAATTCGGCAGCACTGTTCTACCGTAAAATCCGCATGGTTATCAACTATCATTTGGCCTTGGCTGCCGATGAGGTTTTTGAGGGCTCTGTCGAACTGGACGAAAGCTATTTCGGCGGACGGCGTAAAGGCAGACGTGGTCGCGGTGCGGCAGGAAAAGTGGTTGTCTTCGGCATTCTGAAACGCAACGGACGGGTCTATACCGTTGTGGTGGATAATGCCAAGTCTGAAACGTTACTCCCTGTCATCAAAAAGAAAATCATGCCGGACAGTATTGTTTATACCGATAGTCTGAGTAGCTACGACAAGTTGGACGTGAGCGGTTTCATCCATTACCGCATCAACCATTCCAAGGAATTTGCCGACCGTCAGAACCACATTAACGGCATTGAGAATTTTTGGAATCAGGCAAAACGTGTCTTGCGAAAATACAACGGAATCGATCGCAAATCTTTCCCGTTGTTCTTGAAAGAATGCGAATTTCGATTTAACTTCGGCACACCGTCCCGGCAGCTAAAAATCCTGCAAAAATGGTGTGAAATTTAGGGCTAATCTACTAGTACAGCCCCTTAAAAAATTTTGATGGCGGTTGCTGCTGAAAAAGTAGAAATTGGATTTGAGAGAAGGTTTTTGCATATGCTGGTTTCGTGAAGGCCTACGCAGGATCAGCGTTGTCAGCGTTTTCATGTGTATGCTAACCTTCTGCAAGGTATCTGCTTAATCATATTTGAAATCAGTATTAAAGCATAATTATCAGTATCCGAAATTCCAGTTAATTAAATATTCAGAGACAATCGTTAAGATTGATTTAAGGATGAAAATGCAAGACCAAGAAAACATTAAAAACCAAGAAGAACAAGAAAATCAGCCAAAAGAAGACAATGGTGCCATGACCAAGTTGCAAGATGTGTTCAATCTTGCGCATGACCAGGCCCATCCCGATAAAATTGATGCCGTCATCCGCGCCAATACTCGGGTGTCCGGAACCAATATGTGGGTATTGATGTTTGCCATTGCCGTGGCGAGTATCGGTCTAAATGTAAACAGCACGGCGGTAGTGATCGGCGCGATGTTGATTTCGCCGTTGATGGGGCCGATTGTAGGTATGGGTTACGGTTTGGCGGTAGGGGATACTGCGCTGATCCGTCAAGCCGTGCGCAATATTATTATATTCGTCGTCATCAGCTTGATTACCGCTACGTTGTATTTCCTGTTAACCCCGCTTAAAGAGGCGCAAAGCGAGCTTTTGGCGCGTACTCAGCCGACCCTTTGGGATGTGTTGATTGCCTTCTTCGGCGGTAGTGCGGGTATTGTGGCGCTGACTCGAAAAGAAGGAGGCAATGCCATACCGGGTGTGGCGATTGCTACCGCATTGATGCCGCCCCTGTGTACTGCGGGCTACGGACTGGCACATGGCAACTGGCACTACTTTCTCGGTGCTTCATATCTTTTTGCCATCAACTGCGTGTTCATCGCTTTTTCGACCTTGTTGTTTTCCAAGCTGCTCAAGCTGCCGCGCAGGGGGTTGGTAACGGAATCCAAACGCCGGTTGCAAAGCATCATTATTACTGCCGTCGTGTTGGCTGTGATGATTCCGAGCGGCTATATGGCATCAGGACTGGTGCGTCAGGAGATCTTCAACACCAGAGCCAATGCTGCCATTGCCACTGCGAAGCAACAGGAAGGTTTTTTCGTGCTGCGTAAGATGTTGAACCATAGAGAAAATAAAGTCAGTCTGGTTGTCAATGGAACGGGCAATGCCGAGAAAATTTCCGCCTTGCTCGTGAAAAGCCTTGAAGCGTCAGGTGTGAAAGAGCCGAAGGTCAACGTGGTCTATGCGGGAGGGGACAATGCCAAAATCGAAGAATTGCTGGCAAGCCAAAACAACCCGGTTCAGCAGCAAAATGAGCTGAAAGAGCAACAGGCCTATATCGATACCGTACTGGCAGGCAAAGCCTCCGATATCGACGATGCAGCGGTACTTAAGGAATTAAAAGCCCAATATCCGGAAGCGGAAAAAATCGTTGTCGGACGCGGCTTGGCTTGGGATAAAGCGCAAACAACGCCTGTTTCCGAACAGTCTGAAAGCCAAAAAAACGCAGAACCGAAGACAGATACATATGACGATATCGTCGTTGTCTCTCTCGAATTGGAGCAGCCACTACCTGCCAAAGATTACGAGCGGATACAGGCGTGGTTACGCCAGCGTTATGAGGGTAAGGTAGTGAGCATATTGCAAACGCACAAGTCTCAGACAGATAAACCGTCTCAGACAGATAAACCGTCTAACGAATAATCGCCTTCAGGCTTTATCCATTTCCGAGAAATCATTGATTGTTCCTAGTACACCAAATCCGCCTCAAACACGCCTCTCAAGGCGTTGGAGAGGCGGATTTTTTCTGCGCGTTCGAGCATATCGCGGGTGATGTGTGTTTCGATGATGGTGTCCGCGCCCAAGTAGGTTTGCAGCTGCTGCAACACGGCTTGGCGCATGATGCCGTTGAGGATATCCAAATCCAGAGACGGGGTGAGACGGGTGTTTTTGTGCATGTTCATGTTTCAGTATTCTCCTAGAAATACTGTAAACAACGCTACTAGTTTCTACAGCATCGAGTTGATAACGTTCGCCCACACCGGCAAGGTTTTCTGCGCCAAGGACAAGTTTGAGTTTCTCAAAGTCGATTTGGTCTTCGCAAAAGACTTCGGGAAAGATTTGTTTAAGTTTTAATATATTGTTTTGTTTGAAATTATTTTCTAAATCGTGTATAATTTTTCGGTTCGGTTGCCATAATTGCGTCTTCCATCAATGATCACTTACAAAGTGTCCATTTTATCGGGATATGTTGAAAGTTAAAAGAAAAGAAGGCCGTCTGAAAAACTTTAATATTCGTTTTTCAGACGGCCTTCTTTTCACTTGCCGAAACAAGAGTATTTTGTTTCTCAACTTTACAAAACAGTCAATCCTGCTGCTTGCTTCTACCCTAAAAACTCTTTCAAAAACAGCAAGACACAGGCAAGTTCGTCGGCGGATTCGCGTTGGGTGCCGTTGCCGGTATGGCCGCCGCCGTCAGGCGAGTAGAGCCAAGATTGCGGCGAGGTTTCGCGCAGTTTGGCGTAGAACTTGAGCGCGTGGGCGGGATGGACGCGGTCGTCGCTGAGGCTGGTAGTGATGAGTGCGGGCGGATAATCGATGCTGTCTGAAAGATTGTGATACGGAGACAATTCGCCCAGCCAGCGTTTGCAGACTTCATATTTCTGCGGATTGCCGTATTCGTCCGTCCAGCTTGAACCGGCGGACAGCAGCGGATAACGGATCATGTCGGTCAGCGGCACTTCGCACACCAGCGCGCCGATACTTTGCGGCTCGCGCACGAAGGCGGCAGCGGTAATCAGGCCGCCGTTGCTGCCGCCCTGCAAACCGATGTGTTTGGGCGAACTCATGCCGCGTTCGGACAAATCGCGCACGACTGCCAATAAATCATCAACGCTTTTGTGTTTGCTGATTCCCTGCGCCGCCTGATGCCAGCGCGGGCCAAATTCGCCGCCGCCGCGGATGTTCGCCAACACAAAGGCATTGCCCTCTTCCAGCCAATATTTGCCAACGCTGCCGAGATAATGCGGCAATTCGGGAATGCCAAAACCGCCGTAGGCATAAACCAAAGTCGGCGTGTCGGGCGTGGCGTTTTTACCGACGTGGAAATAAGGAATGCGCTCGCCGTCGGCCGAAGTCGTCCAAAACTGCTGCACGTTGATGCCGTCTGAATCGAACTGCTGCGGCTGACGGCGCATGACGGTCAGTTCCATCACGTTCAAATCCAGCGCAAACAGCGTCAGCGGCGTGGTGAAATCGCTGGCGGCAAGGTAAACCACGTCTCCGCCCCACGGTTGGTCGGTCATTTCCAATGCACCCGAAGGCAGGCGCGGCAGTTCGACTTCCTGCCATTTGCCGTCGCTAAAGCGCCATGCTTTCAGACGGCCTTGTACGTTTTCCAGCAGGCTCACCACGACAAAACGCTTGGTCGTTTCCACGCTTTCCAATGCCTGCGTTTCATCGGGCGCAAACAAAAGCTGCGTCGCCCCGAGTTCGCCCCGATTCAGCTTCACCGCTACCAATGCGCCGCTCGGATAGCTTTGGTTCGCGCGGTTCCAGTCTTTGCGCAGCGTCAGCAAAAGATGACCCGCCAAATAGCCGACTACGTCGCAATCGTTGGGCAGGTTTAACGGTTTCGCCTCACCTTCGGCCGACACCTGCAAATAAGTTTTGGTGTAAAAACCGTCCGACGCTTCAATCAAATCAATCGGCGAACCCTGCGGATCGAGGTAACGCCACGCGTTTACCATCATGCCGTCTTTGGCAATTTGATACACCGGCAGGCTTTCCTCGAAACTCTTGCCGCGTTCCACTAGCCATACTTCGCGCGGATAGCCCGATTCGGTCAACTGGCGTTCATCCCAAGCCGGACACACCCACACGCTGTTTTCATCGCGCCACGACACATGGTTTTTGCCTGCCGGAAAGTGAAAACCACCTTCTACCAACTCCCCTGCTTCCAAATCCACTTCCAGCGTGTACGCCGTATCGCCGCCCGATTTGCTCAGTGTTAACAACGCGCGGTTGGGCTTTTCCACCAAGTGCGACACGCCGCCCAAATATACATCGTCGCCGAGCAATTCATCGAAATCCGCCACTGAAAACAGGATTTTCCACTCGGGATAGCCGGAACGGTACGTCGCCGCGGTACATACGCGGTACACGCCCTTCGGATATTCTGCGTCCTGATGGAAATGGTACATCCGCGCGCGGTGTTCCTGACAAAACGGAATCTGCCGCGTGTCCTGCAACTGCGCCAAAATGCCGTCGGACAATGCGCGCGCTTTGTCGTTTTCTAAAAAACGCG
>NZ_JBQCWY010000046.1:0-14485 GCF_051956955.1 Neisseria sp. P0021.S005
ATGCGGTAAACCATTCGGTGGCATTAAACATCAATGTCAACGACTACTTTATGCCGTTTATCAG
Organism: Neisseria sp. P0021.S005; assembly: GCF_051956955.1. Taxonomy (NCBI): domain Bacteria; kingdom Pseudomonadati; phylum Pseudomonadota; class Betaproteobacteria; order Neisseriales; family Neisseriaceae; genus Neisseria; species Neisseria sp. P0021.S005. Next base: position 65 of record NZ_JBQCWY010000046.1, read on the forward strand.
CTATTCGCGTACGCATAGAATGCCGAATATTCAAGAAATGTATTTTTCACAAATCGGCGACTCAGGCGTCAATACCGCCCTCAAGCCGGAACAGGCCAATACTTACCAAATAGGCTTCAATACCTTCAAAAAAGGGATTTTCAAGCCGGACGATGTATTGGGTTTCAAACTGGTCGCCTATCGCAGCAGGATAAACAACTATATCCACAATGTTTATGGCAAATGGTGGGATTTGGATAAAGCACCCAGCTGGGTAACCAGTACCGGCCTGCAATACTCTATCCAGCATCGAAACTACGCCAAACCTGTCCATAAAAATGGTTTGGAAGTGGAAATGAACTATGATTTCGGCCGCTTTTTTACAACCCTGTCTTACGCATATCAAAAAACCAACCAGCCGACCAATTATAGCGATGCCAGCGAATCGCCCCGCAACTCTTCTAAAGAAGACCAAATCAAACAAGGCTACGGCTTAAGCAAAATTTCCCGCTTACCCCGAGATTACGGTCGGTTTGAATTAGGGTCCCGATGGTTGGGCAATAAATTGACTATCGGCGGCATTATGCGCTATTACGGCAAAAGTACACGGGCGACGACTGAGGAGGAATTTGTTGACGGGACAACCGGTGCCAATACCTACTCTTCACACCAAATGGGCAGAAGGGTGATCAAAAAAACAGAAAGCATCAACAGACAGCCGCTGATTTTTGATTTCTATGCCAATTATGAACCGAAGAAAAACCTTATCCTTCGTTTCGACATTCAAAATGCGTTCAATAAGCGCTATATCGATCCTCTGGATTCCGCAAACGATGCCGCAACCCAGCGCTATTTCAGCGTATTTGAAAGAAAAGGTGGTTTAGATGATGAGGAAGTCGAATGCGATGCCAACGGTTTATGCAATGGCAAATATGGCGGCACGACACGCTCCGTCTTGAATAACTATGCGCGCGGCAGGACTTTGCTGTTTACCATCAGTTATAAGTTCTAAACCTATCCATCAGCATTCTTCATATTGCACTGATTAAAAAGCCGGTAAACGCAATGTTTTCCGGCTTTTTTCGATATATCCTCAAAATTTTCTTCATCTATACACAACAAAAAAACCTGCCCTTGCGGGCAGGTTTTCAATAATGACGGAGATTACAGGCCGCTCAGACGGGCAGTATCGTGTGCAATCATCAATTCTTCGTTGGTAGGAATCACAACGGCAACAGCTTTGCTGTCGGCAGTGGTAATCACACCAGCATTACCGAAACGGGCTTTTAGGTTGGCTTCTTGGTCGATGTACAGACCGAGGAAGCCCAAGTAGCCCAATACGCGTTCGCGGATGATGTCGGAGTTTTCACCGATACCGCCGGTGAAGACCAATGCGTCCAAACCGCCTGCCGCGACTGTCATGCTGCCGATGTATTTAGCCAAGCGGTAGATGAACATTTCCAAAGCCAGTTTGGCGCCTGGATGACCTTTTGCAGCTTCTTCTTCGATGGTACGGCAGTCATTGGACAAACCTGAAATACCGAGCAGACCTGATTTTTTGTTCAGCATGTCGGTGATTTGGGCGATGGTCATGTTGGCATTTTCAGCCAAGAAGCTGAAAACTGAAGGGTCGATATCGCCGCTGCGGGTACCCATGACCAAACCTTCTAGCGGAGTCAGACCCATGCTGGTATCGCGTGATTCGCCGTTGGCGACGGCGGTAATAGATGCGCCGTTACCCAAGTGGGCAATCACCATGCGCAGGTCTTTTTTGTCTTTACCGAGGAAACGGGCGGTTTCATCAGAAACGTAGCGGTAGCTGGTACCGTGCGCGCCGTAGCGACGCAAGCCGTATTTTTCATACAATTCATGTGGAACAGCGTAGGTGTAGGCATGTTCCGGCATGGTTTGGTGGAAGGCGGTGTCGAATACGACAACGTTAGGCAAACCTTTGAAAATGCTTTGTGCGGCACGCAGACCCAAAAGGTGGGCCGGGTTGTGCAGGGGAGCGAGCGGGATACATTTTTCGATGCCAGCGATAACTTCGTCGTCAACGAGGATGGATTCGCTGTACAGTTCGCCGCCGCTGACGACGCGGTGACCGATGGCGCCGATGCGGCTGTCGAGGCCGTGGGCTTTGAGTTCTTCCATCAGGGCTTCAACTGCGCCGGTGTGGTCGGGCTTGGCAGACAGGTCAACTTTGTGTTTTTCACCGTTGAATTTAAAGGTAATGTAGGCATCAGGCAGATTGAGCTTTTCTGCCAGGCAGCTCAGCAATACTTCGCCGCTGTCGTTATCCAATACGGCACCTTTGAGGGAAGAGCTACCGCAGTTCAAAACCAAGATTAATTTTTGTGACATTTTTATGCTCCTTGAGGTTTCAGACGGCATTTTTGTCGGGACCTTACTGCGGCTCCGGCTATGTTGCACCCCTTGTGGGACGTAGTGGGTAGCGGTCTGAACAGATTAACAAAGTAAACGTCGTATTCTAACAAAAAATGTAATCGGCTGCTTGACTTAATATTTGATGTAAAATGGACGGAATTTTATTTTAGGCCGTCTGAAAAAATGACGACGGTTTTGAAAATTTACCGATATGCATTATTTCAGTATCCACACTCAAGACGGCGAACACGCCGGATTTTTCATTATGCTGGCAGACGATGAATCGCAAAATCCGCCGCAAAGCGGACGCTTTGTAATCAAGCTGCAAAGTGAAGACGCAGCCGAAGCGGCGGTATTGTCGCCTTTTGAGCAAACCGATATCCCGCAATACTGGCGCGTGGTTAAAGACCGTATCGAACTGTTTTTTGACGATAAAAATATCGGTTCGTTGCGCAACGAATACCTGACCATTAGCGGTAAAACCTTTATCCTGACCGATTTGACCGGAGCGATGTAATGGAAAGTATGTTTATCCTTGTCCCCATCAGCATTATTTTGGCCTTCATCATCGGCTGGTTTTTCTGGTGGTCGGGTAAAAACGGACAGTTTGACGACCTTGAAGGACCTGCGCACCGCATTTTGATGGATGACGACTCCACTGAAAAACTGATCGAAAAAGACGAAGACAAAGAATCCAAACAATGAGCCTTAAAAAAGACAATCTGAATTTCCACACGACCCGCCGTTTTGCGCCGCTCTTTGGGACGCAGTTTTTGGGCGCGTTGAACGATAATATGTTCAAAACCGCATTATTCGTGATGATCAGTTTTTACGGTTTGGGTAAAAACGACTTTCTGCCGCCCAGCCAAATGCTGAATTTGGGCGCAATGCTGTTTATTCTGCCCTACTTCCTGTTTTCCGCACTGTCAGGACAGCTGAGCAACAAATTCGATAAAGCCGTTTTAGCGCGCTGGATCAAGCTGTTGGAAATCATCATTATGGCAGTGGCAGCATATGGCTTCTATATTCAATCCGCGCCTTTGCTTTTAATCTGCCTGTTTTGCATGGGTACGCAATCGACTTTGTTCGGCCCTCTGAAATATGCCATTTTGCCCGATTACCTCAACGACAAAGAGCTGATTATGGGCAACAGCCTGATTGAATCGGGTACGTTTATCTCCATTTTGCTCGGCCAAATTTTGGGCACCGCAGTCGCAGGTGTTCCGCCGTATATTGTTGGTGGTTTGGTGTTATTGGTCGCTATCGGCGGCTCGATGACCAGCCTGTTTATGCCGTCTGTACCCGCTAAAATGTCGGACACAAAAATCGAATGGAACATCATTAAAGGCACGAATTCACTGATTCGTGAAGCGGCGGCCAATCGTCCCGTATTCACTTCCATCATTGGTATTTCATGGTTTTGGTTTATCGGCTCGGTTTATACCACCCAACTGCCAACGTTCACGCAAATCCATTTGGGCGGCAACGATAATGTGTTCAACCTGATGTTGGCGCTGTTCTCCATCGGTATCGCCATCGGCTCGGTGTTATGCGCCAAACTCAGCCACGAACGCCTGATTTTGGGCTTGGTTACCATCGGCACTCTGGGACTGACGGTCTGTGGATTATTGCTGGTGTGGCTGACCCAAGGCCAACGTTTTACCGAATTAAACGGCATTATTTGGTTTTTATCGCAAGCCCAAACGTATCCGATTATGCTCGTGATGTCGGCCATCGGCTTTTTCGGCGGCTTCTTCTCCGTACCGCTCTACACTTGGCTGCAAACTGCCAGCAGCGAAACCTTCCGCGCCCATGCTGTTGCCGCCAACAACATCATCAACGGCGTGTTTATGGTGTCGGCTGCCATTTTGAGCGCGGTTTTGCTGATGTTGTTCAACAGCATCACGCTGCTGTATTTGATTGTTGCCGTAGGTAATATTCCGTTGATTGTTTACCTCATCAAACGGGAATCGAAATTTATCGGGGATTTGACCGCTTTGTTGAAAAGCAGCAAATAAGGCCGTCTGAAATGTCTCCCCACCATGCACATTTTCACTATTCAATCGCGTGGACAGCTTGTGCATAAATCAGATTACTGTCTGATTTAACATTAAAAAACAGGACTGACTAAATTTTAAGTACAACTTTACTACCAAACAAAATGCACATTTTCCCCAAACAAGCGTGTGCAAAGGCTGTGAATAAGTAAGCTTAATAATTGATATTTCAAAGCAAAAAGATACTTGATTAATTTTTAAGCAGTTTATTAAAGGCCGTCTGAAACCTTTTTCAGACGGCCTGAGAGTATAATAACCACCTACCTTATAGTTCCCAAACGATATGATTTACCCATGGCATGAAACCCAATGGCAACAGCTCGCCGCCCATTGGCAAAACCGACCCAACGCTTGGCTGTTTACCGGCAAAGAAAATACCGGCAAAACCGAGTTTGCCCGCTTTGTCGCGCAGGCATTGCTGTGCGAATCGCCCAAGTCCGGCCATGAACCCTGCGGCGAGTGTGCTTCGTGCCATTTGTTCAGCCAAAACACCCATCCCGACTTTTACGAACTCACGCCGGAAATGCCCGAAGGCGAGGCAACAGGACGCAAACTCCTGCAAATCAAAATCGATGCCGTGCGCGATATTGTGGAAAACATTTACCTGACCGCTGTCCGCGGCGGACTGCGCGTGGTATTGGTGCATCCGGCTGAAAGCATGAACACACAGGCGGCAAACGGTTTGTTGAAAGCTCTGGAAGAGCCGCCGCAACACGTCGTTTTCCTGCTCGTTACCCATGCGCGCGACAAACTCCTGCCTACCATCAAAAGCCGTTGCCGCCAGATGGTGCTGCCCTCGCCTACCCATGAGCAGGCTGCGGCATACCTGCGCCAACAGGGTGTGGGAAATGCTGAAGCCTTGTTGGCATTTCACAGCGGCGCACCTTTATTCACGCCGACTCCCGAATTGGACGCATTACGCGAAGAGTTGCTGACTCTGCTGGCCGCACCGCGCCTGTTAGCCATACTCGACTACGCCGCCGCGTTCGACAAACAAAAACAACCGCTGGCCGTTTTCATCGACTGGTTGCAAAAGTGGCTGATGGATGTCGGCTTGGCACAACAAAGCATGGCGCCGCTTTATTATCCGCACCATGCCCAAGCCCTGCTTCAGACGGCCTCTAAAACCGATTCACGCAAACTGTTTGCCCTATTGGGCCGTCTGAACGCGCTCAACCCTTACGGATACCATACCTTGAGTGTTAAAATGCAGCTTGAGTATCTGCTTATCGAATATTTAGATTTTTGGCAAAACAAACCCTAACAGGTAATCAATGATGAATAAAAAAGACATTCCGGCGAAGATGTTGGCCTTGCAACTCAAAGACCCCAATCTGTTGTACAACTGCTATATGCCGTTTTTAGAACACGGCGGCCTGTTCGTACCGACCGATGACGTATTCTCACTAGGCGAAGACATCCTCTTGGCCGTCGAAATCGCCGACTATCCCAAACGCTTCCTGCCAACTAAAGTCGTTTGGATCAATCCGGCGCGCACCTCGGCCCATCGCCCCAAAGGCGTAGGCCTTGCATTCTCCGAACACGAAAGCTGCCTGCAGGCAAAAAACCTGATCGAAGCCGAGCTTGGCCCGCGCCTGCGCAGCGACCGCACTACTTTTACCCTGTAATACCATGTATTTAATCGATTCACATTGCCATCTCAACTTTGACGGCTTAAAAGACCGCCTGCCCGAAGTCTTTGCCAATATGGAAGCGCAAAGCGTCAAACAGGCGCTTGCCATCAGCGTCAGCAAACAAAGTTTTGCCGAAGTCTTCGACATTGCTCAGGCAAATGACCACATCTACTGCACCATCGGCATACATCCCGACAGCCAAGAAGCAGAAGAATTTACCATTGCCGAAATGGTAGAGGCCGCCAAACATCCGAAAATCGTCGGTATCGGCGAAACCGGTTTGGACTATTACTGGTGCAAAGGCGATTTGTCATGGCAACATCAACGCTTTGCCGACCATATCCAAGCAGCCAACGAAAGCGGCCTGCCCGTTATCGTCCACACGCGCGATGCAGCCGAAGACACGTTGCGGATTTTGAAAGAATGCCACACTAATTCCGGCGTGATTCATTGCTTCTCTGAAGACATCGCCTTTGCCAAAGCCACTTTGGATTTAGGGTTATACATCTCCTTCTCCGGCATTGTGACGTTTAAAAACGCACCGCTGATTCAGGAAGCCGCCAAATACGTCCCAGCCGATAGAATCTTGGTAGAAACCGATGCACCCTTCCTCGCGCCGGTTCCCAAACGCGGCAAACAAAACGAGCCGTCCTACGTCCGCTATACAGCCGAATTCGTAGCCAATCTGCGCGGCGAGAGCTTGGAAACATTGGCACAAAACACCAGCGACAATTTCTACCGCCTGTTTAAGAAAGTACCTGACAGCCGTCTGAACAACGGCTAGTTCTAAGGCTTTCTACCACCGGTTCTGCCTCAAACGCAGCGGCAAACTCAAAATGGCTCAAGACAGAAACGACAACAAAATCGGCTTGCGCTATCTTCCGAACGGCCGGACCTTTAAAGAATGGGAATATTTCCATCAACACAATAAATGAATTTAAATTCAAAATATTGCTTTCCTAAGCCCAGCAAAGCTCAAGGCCGTCTGAAAGTATTTTCAGACGGCCTCTTGCTTATTTTACCGATAGGATGTAAAACCTATCCTTCGAAATAAACGGTTCATCGAAACCGTACACCCATCGACACAATATGGACACGAACTCCGAAATGCACACCCACTCTAATTTTTACGCCATGTTGACAGCCGCCTGCCAAAAAAACGGTAAAGGCACGGTCATTTTCAACGACAAAGAAAAAATCAGCTATTCCTCCCTCAAACACGAAGTAGAAACCGTCGCCGCCTATCTGCAACACGAAGGCGTACAATATGGCGACAAGGTCGCCCTTGTCGTTTCCAACTCTCCCGAATTTATTGCCGCCTATTTCGCCATTACTTCCATCGGCGCAGTAGCCGTCCCACTCAACGTCTTTTTGAAAAGCGAAGAATTTTCCTACATCCTCAATGACTGCGACGCACACTTTATGTTCGCCTCCGCGCCGTTGGCCAAAGAACTCAAAAACATCAAAGCCAAAACCAAAGTCCGTAAAATCATCTGGATTGGCGAAACCCAAGCCGCCAGTGGCGAAGACAGCTATTTCGATGCCGCACGCACATTCCCCGGCAAGCCGAATCTGAGCCGTCAGCCGTCTGTCAACGATTTGGCGCACATTATCTACACCTCCGGTACAACCGGCCATCCCAAAGGCGCATTAATCAGTTACAGCAACCTGTTTTCCAACCTTTCGGGCATCGAACAAATTTTCCAAATTTCAAGCAAAGACCGCTTCGTCGTCTTCTTGCCGATGTTCCACAGCTTTACGCTGACTGCCATGGTTTTGCTGCCGATATATCAAGCCTGCTCGATTATTTTGGTCAAATCCGTCTTCCCGTTCTCCAACGTGTTGAAACAGGTTTTGCTCAAACGCGCTACCATTTTCCTCGGCGTACCGGCTATTTACACCGCCATGAGCAAGGCCAAAATTCCTTGGTATTTCAGATGGTTCAACCGCGTCCGCCTGTTTATCAGCGGCGGCGCGCCTTTGGCCGGACAAACCATTGACGACTTCAAAGCCAAATTCCCGCGTGCCAAATTGCTGGAAGGCTACGGCTTGAGCGAATGCTCGCCCGTCGTGGCCGTCAATACGCCCGAACGCCAAAAAACCGCCAGCGTCGGCGTCGCCCTGCCCGGCCTGACCGTGAAAGCCGTCGATGACGAATTGGTCGAAGTGCCGCGCGGCGAAGTGGGCGAACTGATCATCAAAGGCGGCTCGGTCATGCAAGGCTACCTCAATATGCCTGACGCCACAGATGAAACCATCGTCAACGGTTGGCTGAAAACCGGCGACTTTGTCACCATAGACGAAGACGGCTTCATCTTCATCGTCGACCGCAAAAAAGACCTAATTATCTCCAAAGGCCAAAACGTCTATCCGCGCGAAATCGAAGAAGCCATCTACAAACTCGAAGCCGTGGAAGCCGCCGCCGTCATTGGCGTGAAAGACCAATACGCCGATGAAGAAATCATTGCCTTTATCCAACTCAAAGAAGGCATGAAGCTGGAAGAAGCCGAAGTCCGCAGCCACCTGCGCGGCCTGTTGGCAAACTTTAAAATCCCCAAACAAATCATCTTCCAAGACGAGCTGCCGCGCAATGCCACCGGCAAAGTGTTAAAACGCAAACTCAAAGAACAGTTTCAAGACTAAACCGCTGTTTCAGACGGCCTCTTGATTCATGCAGGCCGTCTGAAAACAACCTGTATTCCACAAACCTTTTCAGACGGCCACAACCATGACGACACCTATACTCGAAATCGAAAACCTAAACGGCTCCTTTCCGAGCAAGCAAGTCCTGCACAATATCAACCTGACCTTGCAACCCGGCCGCAAGCTGGCATTGGTTGGTGAGAGCGGCAGCGGCAAAACCGTATTGTCGCAAGGCATTATGCGCCTCAACCCGATGGTTAGCTTTGAAGGCCGTCTGAAATATTGCGGAACCGACCTGCTGACCCAGTCCGAACGCGCCCTGCAAAAGCTGCGCGGCTGCGAAATCGGCATGGTGTTTCAAGAACCCATGACCGCCCTCAACCCCGTGATGCGCGTCGGCGAACAAATCGCCGAAGTCCTGACCCTGCATTTGGGTTTGGATAAAAAACAGGCATGGGCGCGCGCCATCGAACTCCTAGACGAAACCGGCATCCACCAGCCCGAGCAAAAAGCCCAGGCTTATCCGTTCCAACTTTCCGGCGGCCAACGCCAGCGCGCCATGATTGCCATGGCCGTATCCGCCCAACCCAAGCTCCTGATTGCCGACGAACCGACCACTGCTTTGGACGTTGCCGTTCAAGCCCAAATCCTCGACCTGCTCTCACGCCTGCAGGAAGAACACGGCATGACCATGCTCTACATTACGCACGACTTAAACCTCGTGCGCCGTTTTGCCGACGATGTCGCCGTTATGCGTAACGGCCGCATCCTTGAAACCGGCAAAGCAGCCGAAGTCTTCGCCAATCCGCAGCACGAATACACCAAAATGCTGCTCAACGCCGGCACAACGCGCCGAGTGGCCCCCTTGCCTGAAAACCCGGCCACCGTACTTAAGGCCGAGCACGTCGCCTTTTCCGTCAAAGAATCGGACGGTTGGTTTAAAAAACGCGACAAAACCATTCTCAACCCCATTTCTTTCGACCTCAAATCCGGCGAAACCTTAGGCATCATCGGCGAAAGCGGCAGCGGCAAAACCACACTGGCCAAAGCCGTTATGCACCTTATCGATTCCGAAGGCAGCCTGATTGTCAACGGCGAACCATGGAAACACGAATTGAGACGCGAAATCCAAATGGTGTTCCAAGACCCGTTCGGCGCATTCAATCCGCGCATGAACGTCTTCGATACCGTTTCCGAAGCCTTACGCGTGCACGAACCTGAAATGCCGCGCGAAGAAATGCGCCGCCGCGTCGAAGAAGTCCTCAAACAAGTCGGCCTGCCCGAAGACGCACTCGAACGCTATCCGCACGCATTTTCCGGCGGCCAACGCCAACGCCTCGCCATCGCCCGCGCCATCATTGTCCGCCCGAAAATCCTCGTATTGGACGAACCAACCAGTGCGCTCGATGTCCAATGGCAACAACAAATCCTTGAATTACTCAGCGGCCTGCAAAAAGAATACGGCCTCGCCTTCATCATCATCAGCCACGACCTCGCCGTCATCCGCGCCATTTCCCACCGCGTGATGGTGTTGAAAGACGGTCAAGTCGTTGAAGAAGGCGAATGCGAAAGCGTATTTGCCAATCCGGCCAGCGACTACACACGTCATTTGATTGCCCACTCCGGCCACATGGTCCAAGAGGCCGTCTGAATCTTTAAGGATTACGATAGACGCATTTCAAAAAAACTATTACCGAGTGGCGGCACTTGAAATTTTCCCAGTCTGCCACTATCCTGAACAACATATTTATCGATCCCCATTCAAAAGGAAACAAACATGAGCAGCGAATTGATTATCCACGCCAGCGATGCCAGCTTCGAACAAGACGTTTTGAAATCCGACGTACCTGTATTGCTGGACTTCTGGGCACCATGGTGCGGCCCTTGCAAAATGATCGCCCCAATCTTGGACGACATTGCCTCCGAATTCCAAGGCCGTCTGAAAGTCGTTAAAATCAACATCGACGACAATGAAGCCACTCCTGCCAAATTCGGCGTTCGCGGCATCCCTACCCTGATGGTGTTCAAAAACGGCGAAAACGTTGCCACTAAAGTTGGCGCATTGGCTAAAGGTCAACTGACTGCATTCGTTGAAGCCTCTATCGCTTGAGGCTTTAAGCATATAAAAAGGCCGTCTGAAAATTGTTTTCAGACGGCCTTTTTTGTATTCATTAAGCAGCCAATGGTTTCAAAGTCAGGCTGGCATTTTCAGCTTTCACTTTAAACAGCAAATCAATATTCGGATGTTTGCCCGGATTGGCTTCGGCATCGGCAACATGTTCGGCAAACCATGCCAGGCCGCGTTCTGCCGCCGCTGCGTCAAGTTTACCGCCAAACTCTTGCGCCAAAGCATGGTAAAGCTTGAGCGAGCCTTGTTTGCCGGGTGCATTGGGAATGTGATGAACCACATTGCCCTCTTTGTCGAGAATATCTAAGCCGCTCAAATGATCGATGGCAGGCATGGCGGCAAGATTATCTTGGAAGCTCATGATTGTCCTTTCTGATGTGGGTTTTAAAGCAAACCATATAACAAGGCCGTCTGAAAGTTTAGGTTTGACACTTTTCAGACGGCCTTAAACATTTCAATTAACGTGTACCGAAAATCTTATCGCCGGCATCGCCCAAACCGGGAATGATGTAGCCGTGTTCGTTCAAGTGGCTGTCGAGCGCGGCAGTGTAGATGGTTACATCAGGATGCGCGTCATTGACGGCTTTTACGCCTTCCGGAGCGGCAACCAATACCAATGCTTTGATGTTACGGCAACCTTTGGCTTTTAAAAGGTCGATGGTGGCAACCATAGAGCCGCCGGTCGCCAACATTGGGTCAATAATCAGTGCGGGACGTTCGTCCATGCTGTCGACAAATTTTTCAAAATAAGAAACCGGTTTCAAAGTTTCTTCATCGCGCTGCAAGCCGACAACGCTGATTTTGGCAGTCGGAATCAGGTCGAGTACGCCGTCAAGCATACCCAAACCGGCACGCAAAATCGGGACAACGGTCAGCGTTTTGCCTTTGATGCGGTCGCCTTCAATAGAGCCGCACCAGCCGTCAATAATATATTTTTCAATTTCAAAATCACGGCTGGCCTCATATGCCATCAGACGTGCCAACTCGGTGGTAAGCGTGCGGAATTTGTAAGTGCTGCAATCCGCTTCACGCATCAGCGTGAGTTTGTGGCGGACTAAAGGGTGGTTGATAACGGTAACGTTCATGTTGATTTTCCGAATTGCGTTGATGGAGGGGGATTATACTTTTTTTCGCATGGCGCGCAAAGTGCGTATTCATGCGAAAGGCCGTCTGAATCAGGGTTTCAGACGGCCTTTGTCAACAATTTTACATTACGGAATATTGTGGATAATTAAGCTTTCAGCAATTCTTGCAGTTCGCCTGCTTCATACATTTCCATCAAAATGTCGGAGCCGCCGACAAATTCGCCGTTAACGTACAGTTGAGGAATGGTCGGCCAGTCGCTGTATTCTTTAATGCCTTGGCGTACGGCATCGTTTTCCAATACGTTGACAGTCACATAGTCGGTGCAACCTGCCGCATTGAGGATTTGTACGGCACGGGAAGAGAAGCCGCATTGCGGAAATTGCTTCGTGCCTTTCATGAACAATACGACGCGGTGTGTGGTAACGACTTCTTTGATTTGATCGTGGATAGAGGACATGGTGTGTTCCTTTTTACTAAATCGGTTGTTCGGGAAAAATCAAATTTCCCGCCATTATACGCAAATTGATGAAGTTGAGGGGCGTTTATCAACGTCGGATCTGACCGTTGCCGTTGATGTAGAACTTGGTCGAAGTCAGCGCTTCCAAACCCATCGGGCCGCGGGCGTGCATTTTTTGGGTGGAAATACCAATTTCCGCGCCCAATCCGAAAACAAAGCCGTCGGTGAACCGAGTGGACGCATTGACATAAACCGCCGCCGCATCAATGCTTTCTTGGAAAAACTCGGCATGGGCAATGCTTTGGGTCACAATCGCTTCCGAGTGATGCGTCGTATGGCCGTTAATCCAATCGACGGCTTCTTCCACTGATTTTACCGTTTTGACCGACATAATATAGTCAAGAAACTCGGTACTGTAATCTTCCTCGGTTGCCAAAACAGCATTTTTAAAAATACGCAGCGCTTCCTGATCGGCTCTAAATTCGATCGGATGCACTTTGGCAACGGCTTCTTCCAGTTTTGGCAAAAACGCTTCCGCTATCTTTTCATGAACAACCAAAGACTCCGCGGCATTGCACACGCTCGGACGCTGCGTTTTCGCGTTCACGACGATATTGACCGCCATCTCCAAATCGGCACTGTCATCCACATAAATATGGCAATTACCGACTCCGGTTTCAATGACGGGAACTTTCGATTTCTCTTTCACCGTCTGAATCAAGCGCGCGCCGCCGCGCGGAATCAGTACATCAATATAATCAACCGCCTGCATCAATTCCTCAGCGGCAGCATGACTGGTATCTTCAACCAGCTGCACCACATCGGCATCCATCCCCGCTTTTACCAAAGTCTGCCTGATGACGGCAATCAATGCGGTATTGGAATGGATGGCATCGCGACCGCCGCGCAAAATAATGGCATTGCCGGTTTTAAAGGCCAGAGAAAACGCATCGACCGAAACATTCGGGCGGCTTTCAAAAATCATGGCAACCACGCCCAAAGGCACGCGTTTTTGAACTATTTTCAAACCGTCCAAATTGATATAGCCGCGGACAACCTGCCCAATTGGGTCCTGCAAATCGGCAACCTGCCCAACGCCTTCCGCAATGCCTTTGATGCGTTCGTGATTCAAACGCAGCCTGTCGAGCATAATGTCCGAAATGCCGTTTTCTTTTGCAGCGGCCAAATCGCGGGCATTTTCTGCCAAAATCATCTCAGCCTGTTCAACCAACGCCGTTGCAACCTGACGCAGCAGATTGTTTTTTTCCAAGCTTCCCAAGCTGATTAACGTTTTACTGGCTTTTTGGGCATTCTTGCCCAACTGTTCGATATAGCTCATCAAACCTCCCTATTTCTCTTGTGCAAACCACGTTCCAATAGGCGCGCCATCTAAAACCTGAAGAATATCGCGCGGATTGGCGCTGTTCATCAACACCATCTGGCCGTGATGTTCAAACATCATCTGCGCACTCTTAATCTTACTGAACATGCCGCCCGTACCAAACTTACTGCCCGATCCGCCGGCAGAAGCAATAATTTCTTCGGTAATATCGGCAACATGGCTGCGCAGCTTGGCATCGGCGTGAACAGCCGGATTTTTATCAAACAAACCGTCAATATCGGACAACATAATCAGCAAATCGGCTTTAACGATTTTCGCCACGACTGCCGACAAACGGTCGTTATCGCCAAACTTGGTGGCATGGTCCATCTCATCCACGCTGACCGCGTCGTTCTCATTGACAATAGGGATGACGCCGATGGAAAGCAGGGATTCAAAAGCATTGGTAACGTTTGCCAAACTTTCCGGATATTCGACCACATCACGCGTCAGCAGGATTTGCGATACCGTCATCCGATAATGGGAAAAAATCTGCGAGTAAAGGCTCATCATGGCCACTTGGCCGACGCTGGAAACAGCCTGCTGCTGCGCCATTTCCGCCGGACGTTTTTCCATGTTGAGGACATTCAGCCCAAAGCCCATCGCGCCGGAAGACACCAGCACAATTTCTTTGTCCTTACTGACCAAGCTGGAAATGACAAAGGCCAGTT
>NZ_JBQCWY010000047.1:0-14393 GCF_051956955.1 Neisseria sp. P0021.S005
GGTGTTTCATCGGATGCTCTCCTGGATAGTGGACAGTTTTGTTGAGAAAACGGCCGTGAGGTCGTCTGAAACGGGAACGGGGTGGTTTCCGTTTTTTGAGGTTTCAGACGGCCTTGATGTGGGTTGGGGCTGTCTGAAGATATCAATGAAGAATCAATCTTTATCGTATTCGATGTGCTTGTTATGTATGCTTTTTTTACTTTTTTGCAGTTGCGTACTGGCAGTATCGCCCAAACGCAAGGCCAAGCCGATGGCAAGAATATCGATAACGGCCAGCTGCAGAAGACGGGACACCATAGGCGTATAAAGCTCGGCATTTTCCTGAGTAGCAATGCTCAATACACAGTCGGCCATTTGAGCCAACGGTGAATCATTGCGGGTCAGCGCGATAACGGCTGCGCCGTTTTCTTTGGCGATACTGGCCGCATCCAACAATTCGATAGATGAGCCGGTATTGGAAATCGCCACCAACACATCCTGCTCGGTCAATACGGAAGCCGCCATCAGCTGGGTATGTGTATCGACATAGGCAACGGTGGACATACCGAAGCGGAAGAATTTGTGTTGCGCATCTTGGGCAACGATGCCGGAGTTGCCGACACCATAAAACTCAACGCGTCGCGCGTGCATCAGAATGGCAATCGCGTTTTCCAGCTCGGATTCTTTCAGGAAACGGCGCTCACCCAAGAGGGAGGCTGCGGCATTGCCCAATACTTTTTCGACCACGCTGCCCATGTTGTCATCGGCGTTTAATTCTTCATGAACGTAAGGCATGCCTTCGTGGCCGATGCTGGCAGACAAAGCGAGTTTGAACTCAGGCAAGCCTTTGTAACCCAAGCTGCGGCAGAAACGGATTACAGTCGGCTGACTGACGGAAGCACGCTCGGCGATTTCCGCCACAGCAGCATGAACGAACCATTTCGGCTCGGCCAACGCAGATTCGGCAACTTTGCGTTCTGCGCCGGAGAGGTTGGACAATGATTCGCTGATTTTGCTTAACATATACTCTACCCTTTGATTCTTTGACGTTCAGGACAA
Organism: Neisseria sp. P0021.S005; assembly: GCF_051956955.1. Lineage (NCBI taxonomy): Bacteria > Pseudomonadati > Pseudomonadota > Betaproteobacteria > Neisseriales > Neisseriaceae > Neisseria > Neisseria sp. P0021.S005. The sequence goes on from NZ_JBQCWY010000047.1 coordinate 1,039, forward strand.
GGTTTTTTTCCACCCCCTGCCCTGCACCGCCGTTTGTGTGTTTAAACGTTATTTAAATGATTGTCTAATGCGACCGCCGCGCCGACGATGCCCGGAAATTCGCTCAATACGACATACACGGGAATAGCGGCAAGATAAGCCTCAAAGCGGCCTTTGTTTTCAAAGCGGCTGCGGAATGGAGACGTTTTAAAGTAATCCAACACGCGCGGGATAATCCCGCCGCACAAATACACGCCGCCGCGCGCACCCAATGACAAAGCCAAATTGGAAGCAACCGTACCCAGCATGGCGCAGAAAATATCCAAAGTCTGACGGCAAATCGGCGATGTTCCGCTCAATGTCTTATCGGTGATTTCAGAAGGCTTCAGACGGCATTGTTTGATGTTGTCGCGTTTGGCCAATGCTTCGTAAATCAGGCTCAGACCTGCGCCGCTCAAGAAACGCTCGGCAGAAACATGGCCGTATTTGTTTTTAGCGTATTGCCAAATCAATACTTCCATATCGTCAAACGGCGGGAAGCTGGTATGGCCGCCCTCGCCTGCCAACGCCACCCAGCCGGCAGCGCTGTGCACCAAACCGCTGACACCCAAACCGGTACCCGGACCGATAACGGCTTTAGGCGCAAATTCGATTGGTTTTTGACCGCCGATTTGTATCAAGTCTTTCTTATCGGTTTTTGTTACCGCCAAAGCCTGGGCGGTAAAGTCGTTCAACAGAATCAACGTTTCAAAACCCAAAGCCTGGCGGGTGGTTTCGATGGAGAATGCCCAGTGGTGGTTGGTCATCTGCACCCAGTCGCCCAAAATCGGATTGGCAATCGCAAAGGCGGCGTGCAAAACTTTCGGACTGCCTGCGCGTTCCAAATAAGTTTTGGCGGCATCAACAATGGTGTCGTAATCCTGGCAAGGCAAGACTTCAGCCTTTTCAATGACCTGTGGTGCAGTTTCAAGTGCAAAACGGGCATTCGTACCGCCGATATCGGCGACCAAACGAGGATAAGCTTCAGTGTGCATAGTAGACATGGCAGTTAATCCCTTGATGATTGAGAATCAGGCTGGTCGGATATTCGGTATCGACCCTTGCTGCAGCCTTGTCGAATACCGCTTTTTTCTCTGCGCCTTGAATGGCCAAAAATACATTCGGCGTTTTGGCAATCGCACCCAAAGTCATACTCACACGCTCATGCGGCGCGGTAACCGGCGTAGTATGAATCAATGTCGGGTCATTGGCTTCATTGATTGCTGCCTGTAATTGAGGCGCTTGAGGGAACAACGACGCCGTATGTCCGTCCCCTCCCATGCCCAACACCAGCACATCAGGTTGCTTATAATGTTTCAATGCGTAAGCAACGACAACTTCAGGTTGTAATTCAGTTTCAGACTTTCCGTCTTCAACAACAGGAATCCATGTGGCAACGGCCGCGTTATTTTTGAGCAGATATTCGCGTACCAAGCCTGTATTGCTGTCGGCATGCGTGGTCGGAACGATACGCTCGTCCACCAAAGTAATGCCGACGTTTTGCCAATTTAAATCTTTTTGCGACAAAGCCTCGAAAAACGCAATCGGCGAACGACCGCCGGAAACGGCCAAAACCGCATGGCCTTTCTCATTCAACGCGGCTTGCAATGCGGCGGCAACGGCATCGGCGAGAGCTTGCGCAGCAGTTGCAGCATTTTCTTGTTCGTGCCAAACAAACATGTTTCGTCCTTTCATGGTTTCAGACGGCCTTTTGTTGGAAAACAAGGCCGTCTGAAAGAAATATTATTGCTCTTCGTGCCACTTGTTACCGTCACGGGCCAACAGCGCGCGCGCAGCTTCAGGACCCCAAGAATGGGCTTCGTAAGCATGTGGAGGCGTTGTATTGTTCGCCCAGTTTTCCAGGATAGGCATCACATATTCCCAAGCGGCTTCGAGTTCGTCACGACGGTTGAACAAAGCGAGTTTGCCGTTAATCACATCCAGCAGCAGGCGTTCATAAGCCTCGGCACGGCGACCCTCGACGGCTGTGCCCAAGTCCACGCCAATCGGTGTCACTTCGACTTTGTTGCCAGCACCCGGGGTTTTCACTTGTGTGTAAAGACGGACGGATTCGGTCGGTTGTAGTTCAATAACCAAACGATTCGGCGCAGGTTGGCTGTTGTCAAAAATATGGTTTTGCAGCGGACGGAAGTTCAACACGATTTCCGCCACTTTGCCTGCCATGCGTTTGCCGGTACGCAGGTAGAAAGGTACGCCTTTCCAACGCTCGTTTTCGATTTCGGCTTTGATGGCAACATAGGTTTCAGTGAAACTGTCTTTCGGTACGTCGACTTCTTCCAGATAGCCGTTCATACCGTTTGCTGCAACATATTGGCCGCGAATAACATTTTCGTTGACGGATTCGATGGTCAGCGGTTTCAGCGATTTGATGACTTTCACTTTCTCGTCGCGTACGGCATCGGCATCCAAGCTTGCCGGCGCTTCCATCGCAGTCATACAAAGCATTTGCATCAAGTGGTTTTGCACCATATCGCGCAATGCGCCGGTAATGTCGTAAAACTCACCGCGTTCTTCCACGCCCAACTGCTCGGCGATGGTCAGCTGTACGCTTTCAATATATTTGTTGTTCCACAAAGGCTCGAACATCACATTAGCAAAACGCAAGGCCAGCAGGTTTTGCAGGCTTTCTTTACCCAAATAATGGTCGATACGGTAGATTTGTTCTTCTTTGAAATAACGGGCTACATCTGTATTGATTTGTTGGGAAGAAGCCAAGTCCGTACCCAACGGTTTTTCCAAAACCACGCGCACGTTATCGGCATTCAAACCGATTTCGGCAAGATTTTCACAGGCTTGTGCAAAGAATTTCGGCGCAGTTGAGAGGTAGATCACGACATTCTCAGTATTCTTGCGCGCTTTTACCAAGTCGCCCAAAGCAATGAAGTCGTCTTTCTTTGTCACATCGACTTTCAAATACTCAAGACGTTGGATAAACGATGCCCACGCTTCATCTGAGAAGTTTTGTTTGACATGGATTTTAGAATTCGTTTCCACTTTAGCCAAAAAGCCGGCGGTATCCAATTCGCTGCGGCTTACGCCCAAAATACGACCTTCGGGATGAAGCAAACCGGCTACATGCGCCTGATACAGGCAAGGCAAAAGTTTACGCATTGCCAAATCGCCGGTCGCGCCAAACAACACCAAATCAAAATTTGTCTGTGTACTCATTGTTTCATCTCTCGTTGAGGAAGCTTGCTTCAAAACTTTTGGACTGTCGTCATCCATAAAAATCGATTAAAATCAAAAGCCTTTAAGCAATAAGCAGTAAAGAACCAATCGCCTGCACCAAAATTTCAAACAAGCGGGCTAATGAGTAGTAATACTACACATGGCTACACATTTTGTCTATTCTCATTTTTACAAATTGTTTGATTTAACATAAAAGTTTGATGACTTTTGCAGCCTGCCATTTTACGAATTGACCATACCTCGATTTAAATCAAATTTCTTCCACTTAGTAAATTATTTTGTAACAAAATTACAGATTTTGTACTATAATATGCGGACGCTTCGAAGAGAAAATCTTCAAATATTCAGACGGCCCATATTATTCATTCCCACAGCTCAAGGCCGTCTGAAGAAAACACCCAATACAAAAATCAGAAACGCGCAAACAAAATCCCTATCATATCGTTTAGCCAGGAGACCGCACATGAACCCCACTCCTATTCACCCGAAACTCGCCGAAATTACCGAGCGCATCATCGAGCGCAGCCGCCCGACGCGTGAAAAGTATCTGGCGAAAATCCGCAGCGCCAAACAGATGGGACGCTTAGAGCGCAACCAGCTCGGCTGCAGCAACTTGGCACACGGCTATGCCTCCATGCCTAAGAGCATCAAAATCGAAATGCTTCAGGAAACCGTCCCCAACTTAGGCATCATCACTGCCTACAACGACATGGTTTCCGCACACCAGCCGTTTAAAGACTTCCCTGACCAAATCAAAGACGAAGCACAAAAAAACGGCGCGACCGCCCAAGTCGCCGGCGGCACGCCCGCCATGTGCGACGGCATCACGCAAGGCTACGCCGGCATGGAATTATCGCTGTTTTCCCGCGACGTGATTGCCATGAGTACCGCCATCGGTCTGTCGCATCAAATGTTTGACGGCAGCTTGTTTATGGGCGTATGCGACAAAATCGTTCCGGGCTTAATGATCGGTGCGTTGTCTTTCGGTCATATTCCTGGCATCTTCGTTCCGGCAGGCCCGATGTCTAGCGGTATCGGCAATAAAGAAAAAGCCCGTACCCGCCAGCTTTTCGCCGAAGGTAAAGTCGGCCGCGACGCCTTGCTTGAAAGCGAAATGGGCTCTTACCACAGCCCGGGTACTTGTACCTTCTACGGTACCGCCAACTCCAACCAGATGATGATGGAAATGATGGGCGTACACCTGCCTGCTGCTGCCTTCGTCCACCCTTATACCGACCTGCGCGAAGCACTGACCCGCTACGCAGCCGGACACCTCGCACGCGGCATCAAAAACGGCACCATCAAACCATTGGGCGAAATGTTGACCGAAAAATCCTTCATTAACGCCCTGATCGGCCTGATGGCAACCGGCGGCTCGACCAACCACACCATGCACCTCGTTGCTATGGCGCGTGCTGCAGGCGTGATTTTGAACTGGGACGACTTCGATGAAATTTCTTCCATCATCCCATTGCTGATCCGTGTGTACCCCAACGGCAAAGCCGACGTAAACCACTTTACCGCTGCCGGCGGCCTGCCTTTCGTTATCCGCGAATTGCTGGACGCAGGCCTGTTGCACGATGATGTCGATACCGTTGTCGGACACGGTATGCGCCACTACACCAAAGAGCCTTTCCTCATTGACGGCAAACTTGAATGGCGCGAAGCCCCTGAAACCAGCGGTAATGAAGACATCCTGCGCAAAGCCGACAACCCGTTCTCCCCAGACGGCGGTCTGCGCCTAATGAAAGGCAACATCGGTCGCGGCGTAATTAAAGTGTCCGCCGTGCGCGAAGGCTGCCGCATCATTGAAGCACCCGCCATCGTGTTCAACGACCAACGCGAAGTATTGGCCGCATTTGAACGCGGCGAGTTGGAACGCGATTTCGTCTGTGTTGTCCGCTACCAAGGCCCGCGCGCCAACGGTATGCCCGAATTGCACAAACTGACCCCTCCTTTGGGCATCCTGCAAGACCGCGGCTTTAAAGTGGCACTGCTGACCGACGGCCGTATGTCCGGCGCGTCCGGTAAAGTTCCGGCCTCTATCCACATGACGCCTGAAGCCCTGATGGGCGGCAACATCGCCAAAATCCGTACCGGCGACTTGATCCGCTTCGACTCCGTTACCGGCGAACTCAACGTCCTGATCAACGAAGCCGAATGGAACGCCCGCGAAGTCGAACGTATCGACTTGAGCGCGAATCAACAAGGCTGCGGCCGCGAACTCTTCGCCAACTTCCGCAGCATGACCAGCAGCGCAGAAACCGGTGCCATGAGCTTCGGCGGCGAATTTGCCTAAACCCTTTTCAGACGGCCTCTTAAAACAATCAGGTCGTCTGAAACCATGTTAACGACCCTATTACGATACAGTCCCCAACGGAGACCTAAAATGTCTAAACTGACCCCTCGTGAAATTCTGACTGCCGGCGCAGTTGTGCCGGTAATGGCGATTGACGACTTGAGTACTGCCGTCGATTTGTCCCACGCCCTTGTCGAAGGCGGCATTCCCACCCTCGAAATCACCCTGCGCACCCCTGTCGGTCTCGACGCCATCCGCCTGATTGCCAAAGAAGTTCCTAACGCCATCGTCGGCGCGGGTACGGTAACCAATCCCGAACAGCTCAAAGCCGTCGAAGACGCAGGCGCGGTTTTCGCCATCAGCCCGGGTTTGCACGAATCCCTCGCCAAAGCCAGCCACAACAGTGGCATCCCCCTGATTCCGGGCGTTGCCACTCCTGGCGAAGTCCAACTGGCTTTGGAACACGGCATCGACACCCTCAAACTCTTCCCTGCCGAAGTCGTTGGCGGCAAAGCCATGCTCAAAGCCCTGTACGGCCCTTACGCCGATGTTCGCTTCTGCCCGACCGGCGGCATCAGCCTGGCAACCGCTCCCGAGTACTTGGCGCTGCCTAATGTCTTGTGCGTCGGCGGCTCATGGCTGACCCCAAAAGAAGCCATCAAAAACAAAGACTGGGATACCATCACCCGTCTGGCTCGCGAAGCTGCCGCTTTGAAACCAAAAGCCTAATCAGGTTATTAAGTTAAAAGAGAAAAGGCCGTCTGAATATGATTTCAGACGGCCTTTTTATATCAATTAAGCCAATACTTTCCGCGCCGCTTCCACACCCCAATACAAAGCCTCTTCAAACACCGAATAGCTGCTTAAGTCACTGTGTGCAAATAATAATCCAGTATTTCGATTTCTGATTTTTAATAAAGCCTCATCGCTTAAATAGCCGGGTTTCGGCACGCTCATGCCATGCCCGCGAACGGTAATGTCAACATGGGAAACATGCCGCCAAAAGCCTTCGCCGTAAGCGGTAAGCAGATCTTGTGCGGCAAACTGGAGCAGCTCTTCATCGCTTGCTTCAAGCAGCTGGCGGCGGACGGCTTGTGGCGTATCGTGATTGAGCGCGGCGTAGGCGGTAAAAATCGTACGTTCAGGACGGGCAACCCGGATAAGCTGGTTGGTCGCAACAACATAGCCCAGTCCTTGGCTGCCGTAAACCACATTGTCCCACGCAAGTTCGCTGTTGTTTTTTTCTTTCGGAAAACTGTGCAGTTCAAAATTGGAAACCAGCCATGGCGCGTATTCGGGAATATTCAGACCAAATTGTTCGGGAGATTCAATAATGTGGGCGGCAACCATCAGCGGCATGGCGGAGATAACGTGTTGCGCGGTGACGGCAACGGTTTCCCCTTTTGCATTATCACGCAGCCACACTTCAATCCGGCCGTCTGAAAGCGGTTTGATTTTGACGGCAGAAGCATTAACCGAAGCAGGTTTCTCCAAACGGATACTGTTTTCAGACGGCCATTGCCAGCCTTCCTGCAAATCGGCATGACGGCGCAGGTTTTCAGAAAGATGTGCCAAACCTTCGGGCCAAGTGAGGACAGTTTCTGCATTGTTGCGGGCGGCAAAATAATGCAATCCGGCAAAGGCAGATACTTGCCCGATGCCTTGTCCGTAATCGTCGCGGCAACAATAATCGAGATACCACAAAAGCTCGGGCGAATGGTAACCTTCCTGATCAAGCCATTGTTGAAACGTCAGATGATCGAGCTTTCGCCATGTTTCATCTATCGATGACAGCGCAATCGGAATGGCAAAAATTTTCTTACCGTCATTGCCGTAAGCCTGTTTCAGACGGCCTATCAAATCAAAAAACCGTTTGGAATCCGCATCTTCTTTCGGCAATAAATGTTCTACCCATTTATCCTGATATAAGAGGCGCGATTCGGGCGCATAGACCAAATCGGTTTCCCTAAAGCTGCCATCCGACTGCAAAATACCGAAATCCGCCAACATCTCGCGCACATACACGCTTTCTTTCGACGGCAAAGCCAAATAATGCGCACCGCTCGGCGCTTTCAGGCCGTCTGAAGACGTATAGGCGGCATTGTTGCCATTACGTTCAAACCCTTCTGCCAACAATACATCGCGGTGATTATGCTTCGCCAAATACCACAATGCTCCCAACCCAGCCGCACCGCCGCCGAGTATCAACGTATTGCATTCATAACGACGGGTCGGCGAACTGAGCAATTCCCCGTCACGCAACAAATGCCCCAACGGCAAGCCGACACGGTTAATAGAAACCGGCGGTTTGCGGTTGAGGTACTTATAAGTCTGCCAAGAGAAAGCAGAGGCGGCACCAAGCACGGCGGTATAGCTGAGAAATTGACGGCGGGTTAGCATGTTTTATAAAAAGGTCGTCTGAAAAAATAAAAGTAAAACGATACAACGAGGTTAAGCAGATCTCACGTTATTTATGCCCTGCCGAATAACCATGATAGGATCTGCCGGAATGCGATGAATCACTGTCTTCCGCTTGGACATAGTTGAATAAGACGGTAAGAAAAATGATGAAAGCAAAGAAAATAATCATCCCTACCCGTTCTTCTTCGTAATCACGATCGTTTTTATATCTGTCAGAAATCCATATCCATACCAACGCACACAGACTGACCACTATACCGACAGGACTACGTAGATGCGGCGACAGCCAGGCCGGAAGGTTGACGATGATAAGAATCAGCATAGCAATGATACGGGCTACATTATCTCTACTCCCAACATTTCTATTGTCGCCCTTCAGCCAGTAAGAGAGCATCTCCTTAGTATCAAAAGACAGACCGAATGCCTTTCTCATTTGACGGTAAGACACAGGACTGCTTTTACTCCAGACAATTTCGTCCTTGCTCTGCTCGGAACACAGAATGACATTCCGGCCATAACTTTTCTTGCCGCTATATTCCTTGTAATGAAGCAAATCGCCTTGTTTGACTTTCCAATAAAAAGCACCAGCCGCTACCTCGACCTGCCCGCGGTAATGATCAATCAACATTTCACCGGCAGGATTGCCACTTGAATCAAAGTCCGGCCATGTTTGTAATGGTTTCTGACAGCCGCCAGCGTTTTCCAGACTCAATCAGCCAGGCAAAACCTTGTTGAGTGTTATAAAGCAGATATTCCGTCCAGTATTCGGACTGATTTTGATTATAGGACGATATCTCGACAAATCTTACAGCCCCGATAATCAGATATTCTGTATCGTTCAGACGGCCTTTCGTACCAATGGAAAGTGTGAACAGATTTTCTTGTTCTTTCCTTTGGGCATTTGCCTCCATCAACGCAACAGTATCTTTTGTCGTATTCAAACTGCTGCCGCAAGACTGACATAAAAGGAAAGAAGTAACACCCCTTGGCCAATGAACAGGAGAGCCGCAATGCGGGCAGTTTTCAGAAAGAATCTCTCCTTTCAGACGACCTGCACTTTCATGGATTTCATCATCACTGCGCTTATTTTCCAGCTTCAAACTGTCCAAACTGACTATGCGTCCGAAGTAGGAGTCCATTGGAAACGTCGAATAATCCAAGGTCAAAAACAAATTGCCCCGTCGCCAGTCGCAAACCTCGCCTGCCGCTTGGTTCTCAGATAAGTTGAACGGCAACTCGCCTTGCGCATCGGTATTACGGTAATGTATGGTGCGGACATCTGACGCAATAAAGGTTTGGCCATTAAAGATCAACGAACTGGAACCGGCTTTCACCGACTTAAAATTTTTCGGCCCCCGTCTCCTCTTCTGGGCAAGTAAACATGTCATCACATATAAATCGCCAACCTCGGAAAGCCAGCCGGTCTGCCCGTCATCAAACAAGACATACCATTCATTCCATGCGCCGACATCGTAATGCACCTGCAATCGCCCAATCAGCGTAAATTTCCGATCATCAAAAACGCCTCGCGTTCCAATCTGCAACGGACTGAAATCTTCCAGCAACGCAGAATCACGCCCTGAATTGGCAACAAAATATCCGCTCCTCCCCTTACCGATTCTAGCAACCAGCATACTGTGACAATGGCCACACACCAGCGTCACGGCAGTAGCGGAATACGCCTCCACAGGCGCACCACAGCTTGGGCAATCGGTTTTAAAAAAAGGCGTTTTTTCCATATAACGTCAATATTTCAGTTTAATCAGAACAAGGTTTAAGACCGTCTGAAAACAGCATATGCAAGACTTCAGACGGCCTCTTAATGAAATGTTTACATCAATCTTGTTGAACTTTCGGAGCTTCTTTGAAACGTTTCTTGTTAAGCAGCGTGTCGGCAAAATATGTGAACCGTTTTTCTTCGTTCATATTGCTCATGACATAGTACACCTGTTTGCAACCAGGTTCGTTCAAGATAATCGACTCGGCATCGTTAGTTTCTAGAATGCCTGATTTCTTTATGGTTTTGCTGATGTTTTTGATACATTGCCAGTATGCTGCTTCGCGTTTGTCATCATTTTTTATCAGTTCGAAGGATCGTTTCACCTCTTTCCCTTCTAATACTAACTTATAGGAAAACTTAACCAAGGAAGGCCCCTCTTCATATTTATCTTTTGAAGCTAATAGCTCTTCTAAAGTTTGACCCTGAATTTTTTTTAAGAAGGTACGGTAATACAGAATACACTGAGTATCGCTTAGCCAATCTATTCCTTCTCCTTCTTTACAACGAGCTCGTAGTTCAGTAAGTAATTCATCTATACTTTTTTTCTCTAACTTGTCCATTTCAGGCTGTATTTTTTCAATCAAGATTAACCTCAGGGCAGTAGAAATTATCTTTTTCTGCTTCTGTTCTTCTTCCGTACCCGAGAAGTCACTTTCGATATCTGGATAGTCTTGTTTTATAGTGCTCCTGAAATTTTGCCAAGGTGTTTGGGCATATTTTTGAGCCAAGCTTTTTTTGGTTTGTAAGACTTCGGGCGATTCTTCCAGCTGCTTCCGCCATGCTATTCCTGATAGCTCTTCATCGATGAGAAATTTCTCGTTTTCTTCCTGGCTTTGTTTGACTATTTTGTGGAAAATTTTGCTTTCAACCGCGACATTTAAATCCAGAGGAAACTCCAATTGTTTCATAATGTTATCGGTAACGGCACATTCGGGATAAAAACCGAGATAAAACTCCGGCTCGAAATTTTCTTCAAAGCTGTCCATTTGGGTAACCGAGACTTTTTCTCCGATTTTTTTTACACACTGCCTATATTCGGAATCGAGTTTACCGTAGTCTGACATTAATTCTCGATTTATTTTCTCCAAAGCAGATCCAAGGGTAAAACGATAAGCTTCAAATAAAATAGGAACAGGCATATGCTCGCCGTCGTTATACTGTTTTTCCATCTCCACTAATTCGGATAGTGTTTTTTTCGAGAGTTTTTCTTTTAAAACATGATAATAGACTTTACACGAAGGGATATAGCCCCAAGTATCCTCCTTGCAGATTTGCGACATCTTTTGGGTCAGCGTTTCAATATTGTTCGCTTCCGATTCTGCTATAAACCGTTTCGCTTTATCAATAAAGATACGTTCGATGGCTTCTTTTTTTGCATATTCTTCTGACGTACTGTCTGTGTAAAGGAAATGGACAGATTCCTGATAGAGTGCGGCAGGATAAAACTTTTTCCAATCTATTTCTGAGTATTTCTTTTCTAGTTCTGCTTTAAACCGCATAACCTGTGCCTCAAATTTTTGATTGGTGGCTTCACTTTCCTCATTTTCCCTCTGCCATTTGCGTAATGGTTCTGCGGAATTAGCAGCCGTCCACGCAGCGATACAAGAAAATAATTCCGCATTATCTTGGTTGAGCATTAAAAGGTCATCGGGATACGCAGCAATCATTTGTTGATCTCTGCTGTTTTCCATATCAACGCCTGCTTTCTCAAATACTCTGTCTTTCAAACATTGCTCTTTTTTTGCTTGGGCTTCGTCAAGATGTTGGAAATAATATGCACGGTCTTTCACCGTTGAAGCATGAGGAACCGAAGGATGATGACTGACACATGCTCCTAAGGTGAGCATGGATAAGGCAAAAATGATGGAAGTACGAACATGCATTTCTGATTTCCTTAATCAGGATATTTTAAAAATGTAAGATAAAGCCGTCTGAAAACGGATTGAATATGCTTTCAGACGGCCTGTCTTTTAATAAAGAATAAGTTAAATCTTTTTTCTTGATTGTTCTGCCATATGATGAACTTTGTTTTTTTCTTTAACTAAAGCCAAGTTTACTAATCGGCAAAAAATTGTACATCTCTCTCTTTTACCCATCCGGTTGGGCAAACGCCTTTTGCGACAATAAGCAACTGACCTTCATTATCAACATGAGTGGAAAGACGACATTTTTTGCCTTTGGGCGGTTTGATTTTCCATTCAGTCGGGAAATCGGTAGGTTTGGTGCAGTTGTCAGGCAGGCCCATATCATGACAACTGATTTGGTTTTCTTTGATTGCCAAAGGTACTTTTTTTACTTTTATCCAAGAGTATCCTTCTTCGGTATTTTTGCTGTCATTACCGACAACGCAAAGGTATTGCATATGGTGCAATTGAGTGATTGAAGATGCTTTATCGTCCGGTTGAGCTTGCAGGGATGCGCCTTGGTTATTACTGACATAAACTTGATTACGGCAATACTCGGTACGATCATGTGTTAATTTTTTTGCTTCGGCACTTTCCACTCCAAGCAAAAACAAACCTGCAAGCAAGTAAATAACCAATGGCAAACTTCTGTTTCTCTTCCAATCTTTTATTTTAAGCATTTTGTTTAAAAGCCTTTTTATACAAAATTTGTTATCTAATTTACTATCAGCCAATTTTTTCCAGACGGCCCGACAGATTTTATTGTTCAACCGATGGTTGTACATCGTCCAGTATACCTTCGCCACGTTGCACAACCGTCCAAACAGCCCTTGCTGCCACCAACTCCCTGCACAAGATTTCCTTCACTTTTTCCAATTTCATACCGCCGCAAATAAATGCATCAATAGCAGCGAAGCGGTGTTCAGGCCAAGTGTGGATACTGATATGGGACTCGGCGAGCAGCAAAACACCGGTTACGCCGCCTGCGCCACCGAAGGTGTGGAAGTGTTCGGTCAATATGGTGGCTTCTGCAGCCTGTGCGGCAGCCACCAAAGCGGTTTTCAGACGGCCTTCATCTTTTAAGATGGCTTCATCGCAACCGTATAAGTCCAATAGGCCATGATTACCGGGCGCATGGGTCATTTATGGCCTCCGGAATAACCGCTGCCGCCATAATAGCCGCCGGAGTGCATACGCGAGCCGTCGGAATCGGAAGAGCCGTAGCTGATGATCATGGAGATGACGATGATGATGGTACTGAAAATGATGTAAGTGATTCTCGACATGTTAATCCTCGTCCTCGTCTTTTTTGCCCATGGTCCACAACAACCAGCATCCTATAAAGATGACGGTAAGTGCGGCAGAACTATCGCCGGTCAGAAGCGCAGGGAGATTGACGACAACCAGGATGACGGTCATTATGATTCTTAATGATTTATCAATGCCGTCCGCCGCCATGTTTGCAGTGTAATGCGGAGCTTGGCTGGTCAGATTAAACGCGTCTGCAATCTCCCGATAAGCAATTGGGGCACTTCTAGTCCATGCCATTTCGTGACTGTTTAGTTCGGAGCCAATCTTACGGCTTTGTCCGTCTCTGTAATCGCTGTAATAGTTCAAATCACCGTTTCGGACACGCCAATAAAACGCTCCGCTGGCAATCCTGACCCGTCCGCCATAGTCATAAAGTTTGCCATAGCCTTGCGGTTGGCGGTTGCGGTCGAGG
>NZ_JBQCWY010000048.1:0-13996 GCF_051956955.1 Neisseria sp. P0021.S005
AAAGAACAAGCCGCCGCGCAAGGCTTCGTCGAAACCCTGTTCGGCCGCCGCCTCTACCTGCCCGACATCCACAACAAAAACGCCAACGCCCGCGCCGGAGCCGAACGCGCCGCCATCAACGCCCCCATGCAAGGCACCGCGTCCGACCTCATCAAACGCGCCATGATAGACGTATCCCGCTGGCTTTCAGGCGACCTCCTGCAAAGCAAACTGATTATGCAGGTGCATGACGAATTGGTGTTGGAAGTACCTGAGGCAGAGCTGGATTTAGTCAAAGAAAAACTGTCGCAGATTATGGCGAAAGTGGACGAAGGGATGTTGAACGTGCCGCTGGTGGCAGAAGTGGGCGTGGGTATGAATTGGGAAGAGGCACATTGAGATAGTATGGTGGTTAACAGATTGTTTTGAGAAAGGAATAAAGTAATGAGTGTTCAAGATTTAATTGACGACAGTGTAGAGTTATTCAATAAGAAAAAATTTGACGAAGCGATTGAGAAGCTGAATCAGGCTTTAGATAAAATTGAAGATAAAAATAGCCAAATTCAGGAGCAAAACGATATTCAGTTTTTGCTTGGCCGTTGTTATTTAGAGCAGGCGAAGAAAGCCAAAGGCAAGGATTCGGAACAGTTGTTTGAGCAGGCAGTTAAACATCACCAACAGCAATTGAGGCTTGCCGAACAGCTGGAAGATAAGCAAAACAGCCTTCAAGAACAAATCTATGCCGAATCTTGGCTTAGCCACTGCTATTTAGAGCAGGCGAAGAAAGCCAAAGGCAAGGAGTCAGAACAGTTGTTTGGAAATGCAGTTGAGCATTTCCAACAATCATTGGAATTTGCCAAACAGCTGGCAGACAAGCAAAACAGCCTTCAAGAACAAATCAATGCCCAATATTGGCTTGGTCGTTGCTATTTAGAGCAGGCGAAGAAAGCCAAAGGCAAGGAGTCAGAACAGTTGTTTGGAAATGCAGTTGAGTATTTCCAACAATCATTGGAATTTGCCAAACAGCTGGCAGACAAGCAAAACAACCTTCAAGAACAAAACAATGCACAATTTGGGTTAGGCAGCTGCTATTTTGAACAGGCGCTAAAAGCCAAAGGCAAGGAATCGGAACAGTTGTTTGGAAATGCAGTTGAACACCACCAGCAGCAATTGAGGCTTGCCGAGCAGTTGGAAGATAAACAAAACAGCCTTCAAGAACAAATCTATGCACAATCTTGGTTAGGGCGCTGCTATTTAGAGCAGGCGAAGAAAGCCAAAGGCAAGGAATCGGAACAGTTATTTGAGCAGGCAGTTGAACACCACCAACAGCAATTGAGTCTTGCCGAACAGCTGGAAGATAAGCAGAACAGCCTTCAAGAACAAATCGATGCCCAATCTTGGCTTGGCCGTTGCTATTTTGAGCAGGCACTAAAAGCCAAAGGCAAGGAGGCAGAACAGTTATTTGGACGGGCAGTTGAGCATTTCCAACAATCATTGGAATTTGCTAAACAGCTGGCAGACAAGCCAAACAGCCTTCAAAAACAAAACAATGCACAATCTTGGTTAGGCCGTTGTTATTTCGAACAAGCCATAATTCAAAAAAACTGGGAAAGATATTTTGACTGGAAAAAACAGAAAATACAGGGAGATTTATTTGGAACTCAAAAAGAAAAAACAGTAATAGACGACATTACTACCATTCTGGCAGTTTTAAATATCCCGCCTATGGAATTAGGGTCAATTCCTCTTGCCCATTATACTTCGCCCTCAGTATGCGAAAGATTATTCGGCATTGTTAGTGATAAAGCCGATGATAAAGTTCCTGTTGATAGTAATAAGGTTAGTCCGATGAGAATTGGCAGCTCCACTTATATGAACGACCCGACCGAAGGGGAAGGGCTGTTGGAGTTGTTGAATCTGCAGGATTTGGAATTGGAAAACAAGGCTGACTGCCCTGTCCATAATGCTTTCTTTACCTGTTTCTCCAGCCGCGTCAACGATTTGAACCAGTTCCGTTTGTATGGCAAAGAAAATGGAGTAGAAGCATCGGGCTGCTGCTTGGTATTTAATAAAAACGGAGATTGGTTGAAAGAGCCTGATATTTCTGCTTCGTTCGGAGGTTTTACAAACAAACAGAACGAAGGTTTAAAAGAATTAGCGAAGGTAGATGTAGCGGGTTTAGAAGATGAAAGCCTGCCACTTTATCAGGTGGCTTATATCGCTTATTACGATGAATATGTTGCTGAAGAGAAATGTAAGAAATGGTTGATGAATGAGAACAACCAAAAATTCGGCATTCGATTAAAGCCTGTAGGAAAAAATCCAAGTTTGTATCAATTGCGTATCAACAAGCTTGAAGAAGCGTTGATAGAGTTAATGAAAAAATCTAATAATATCAGCGATGAAGACAAAAAAGCTTTGGAATATATCCGTTATCTTTTTAAAGATTTCGCTTTCCGCGATGAGGAAGAATTCCGTCTGCTGAAAATCGAACAAATCGGTTCGGACAAAATCGAATATTGCAAAACCACAAAATCCGTCTATCTGCCTTATGCCGATATACGCGATATTGTGGATGAAGTGATTTTGGGGACGAATTACGAAAAGAGCGGAAAAGAGCGCAAGGCGGAAGTGTTTCAGCATTTGATGCGGAAATATTATCCAAACGTTAAAGTTTCCCGCTCGTCGTTGCCGATTAATGCTAATCCGCCGATTAAGAAGGATTAATCAATCTCAGGCCGTCTGAAAATCCTTAAACATTTTCAGACGGCCTTTTTTCTATGCCGATTCTCTACATTCTATTCGCCGTATGCTTTTGTTCTCGGCCGTTTGTCTCTTTTTTTCATGAATAATGTTGCCGGTGTTACAATCGGCATATTCTTATTGTTATCAAACAGGTGTTTCATGCAGTTTTTTGGCCTGCTTATTCCTATTATTATCGGCTATTTTGCTGATGAGATGTTCACCGGCGTCATTATTGGGTCGTTGTTTTGGCTGGTTGCTTGGTCAATCGCCAAACAACGCCAAGAAGAGCGTTTGGCTGAATCTGCTACGGCAGGTGATAGGATGCAAAAGCTGGAGCAGGAAATCGAGCTGCTGAAACGGCGTTTGTCGGTGTTGGAGCATGAGGCTGTCCGTGATGAGGCGAAGGTAGGGCAAGGGCTTGAGGCTCGGGCTGTTGCAGATGTTCAGACGGCCTCTGAGCCGCTTCAGGTTCGGGTTGAGTCTGAAGCGGAAGCTGCGCCTGTTAAGCAGAAAATTGAAGAGGCGTTTGCTCCTTCTTTTTCTATACCTATTAATCCTGTTTCTGCCAAGGCTGCTGCTTCGTCTGAGCCTGTTGTGGAAGAAGTTGTCGAGGCGGTTGCTCCGGTTGCTGCTGAACAAGAAGAGCTGCCTAAGGAAGAGGCTGTTATTGCTTCGATGCCGTCTGAAAACGAAGAGGCTCCATCGCGTCAATTCGTTATCCATAAAGATAAGGTGGAAGGAGGAGAGTATAAGTTTTCCGACAATCCGATTGTTGCTTGGTTCTTGCGCGGTAATCCGCTGTTGAAAACCGGTATTGTGGTGCTGTTCCTCGGCTTGGCGTTTTTGTTGCGCTATGCCTCCGAGCGGGTTCATGTGCCGGTGGAGCTGCGTTATCTGACTGTGGCAGGCGCGGGTTTGGCGGCGGTGGTCGGCGGCTGGAAGCTGCAAAGCCGTAAGCGTGAATATGGCTTGGTGTTGCAGGGTTTCGGCGTGGCGGTGATGTATCTGACGGCCTTGGCGGCGTTGAAACTACATCCGCTGCTGCCTGTGTCGGTCGTGTTCGGGCTGATGGTGGCGATGGTTGTGCTGATGGCGTGGCTGGCGGTAAGGCAGAATGCGCAGATTATGGCGCAGGTTGCTTTAATCGGCGGTATGGCCGCGCCTTTGCTGACTTCAGACGGCAGCGGCAATTATTTGGTGCTGTTTTCTTATCTTGCCCTGCTCAACGGCGGTGTGGTCGCGATTGCGTGGTTTAAGGCATGGCGTCCGCTGAACCTGACGGGTTTTGTCGCTACTTTTGCCATTGCCGCGCTGTGGGGCATGCGAAGTTATACGCCGCAACATTTCGCCACTACCGAGCCTTTCTTGATTTACCACTGGCTGCTTTATACCTTTATCGCGTATCTGTTCGCACGCCGTAAGTTGACGGAAAACAGCGAAGACGGCGTTACGCCGATTGCCGACAATGCGACTTTGGAAGAAATCGGCAAGAGTATTTATACACACGGCCTGCGCGTGCATGTCCTCGACCATACTTTATTGTTTGGCACGATGGCGGCAGCGTTCGGCCTGCAATACCGCATGGTGGAGCATTGGCCGTCTGCGGATGCGCTTTCCGCATTGGGTTTTGCCGCTGTTTACGGACTGGCCGCGCTGCTGCTGAAACGTCAGCAGGGTTTGTATATTTTGCGTCAGGCGTTTTTTGCGTTGGCGGTGTTGTTCCTCACAATTGCCGTTCCGCTTTATTTTGAACCGAGCAATACGGTTATCTTGTGGAGTGCCGAATCCGCATTGGTTTATTTCTTCGGTTTGCGTCAACAGCGTCCGCATATCCGTTTGGGTGCGCTGATGGTTTATCTCTTGGCGGCACTGATTCAGTTGGGCAATTATCAGAACTTCGGCACCGATACCGTTTTGGAAGGGCAGTGGTTTACGACGGTTGTGGTGTTGCTTGGCGGAGCGGCGATTTATTTATTGTGGTATTTCTCGCGTCGCGAAGGTTCGGCGCAATGGGAAAAATCTGTTCAGACGGCCGTGTTGTCTGCCGCCTTGCTGTACATCTCTATTTTGCCTTTGCTCTTCTTGGCCGAGCGCGGCTGCATTGTCGCTCTTTCCGCTTTGGCGGCGGCGTGGGCATTCTGTCGGCGCAAACACGAGCCGAATGTGTTTATCACATTTACCTTGGGCAATGTATTGTTCGCCCTGTTGCTGCAAGCCGGTATTATTTATGAATCCCAAGGTTTCCTGAGCCATCTGTACCTTATTGCCGCTACGCCTTTGCTGTTTGCGGCTGCCTACGCGCTGCAATATCCACGCGTGCCGGTTAACACCGAAAAGCCGGAAGGAAACGAGGTTTACTTTGCGAAGGTTGCAGGCTGGATCATCCTGCTTAC
This sequence comes from Neisseria sp. P0021.S005, assembly GCF_051956955.1. NCBI lineage: Bacteria > Pseudomonadati > Pseudomonadota > Betaproteobacteria > Neisseriales > Neisseriaceae > Neisseria > Neisseria sp. P0021.S005. Next base: position 5,118 of record NZ_JBQCWY010000048.1, read on the forward strand.
TGCGTTGGCGACAGGCAGCTACGCCCTTTATATGCAATGGACAGGCGAGGAAACCCTGTTTACCCAGTTGTGGCTGTGGCCGATATTTGCCGGCCTGCTGCTGTTTGCCAAACGTCTGAAATGGGAAGAGCTTCTGCAAACCAATTTGGCATTCTTGCCATTGTTTGGCCTGCATTTCCTCTCCTACCATACCGAACATGCGGTGACAGCCGCCGCAGCCTTGCCGCTTGCCGCCGCTACCGTGTTGAACTTCATTATTCTGAACAACTATCCGCGCCATGATCTGATTTGGTTGCACAAACTCAATATCACGATACTCGGCGTACTTTGGACGCTTTGGACCGCGCTGTATGTCGGTGGTCTTCTCTCCGGCGTTTGGTCGCAGCTCTCATGGCTGGTTGTGCCTTTGGCGATGTGGATTGTTTTCCATACGCAGCGCCACCGCGAATTTTTCAGACGGCATCAAGCCATTTATCAGCATTTTGCTATGCCGTTGTGCGCCCTTGCCGCTGCCTGTTGGATGCTGTGGACCAACTTCTCCACGCCGTTCCAACCTTCACCGTTGCCGTATATTCCCGTGCTCAATCCGGTGGAACTCGCCAGCGCCGGCATGCTTTGGTTTGCACTGAAATCTCTGCCCGAAGCCTTACCGCCCGACCTTCGCCGTACCACGGCAACCACAGTTTCCGCCTTGGCATTTATGCTGATCAGCGCAGGCGTGATGCGCGTATGGCATTTCTACGACGGCATCACTTGGCGTCTCGACATCATGCTGCAATCCTTCGGCCTGCAAGCTAGCCTCTCCGTCGTTTGGGCGGTAACCGCCATCATCTTGATGGTACTCGGCAACCGCCGCAAACAGCGTTCCTACTGGATGACAGGCGCGACGCTGATGGGCATCGTAGTTGTCAAACTCTTCCTGATCGAGCTTTCCAACAGCGGCGGTATCGAACGCATCGCCTCCTTCATCATCGTCGGCCTGCTGCTGCTTCTGGTCGGCTGGTTTGCACCCGTTCCGCCCAAAGCAGAGAATGATGGCGAACCTAAAGCCTAATCACTAATCCCCAAAGGAAAAGGCCGTCTGAAACCCCATTTAAGTTTCAGACGGCCTGAGACCTTTGCAAAGGATGGTTGAACAAATTATACATTATACCCGTGCAGAAAACGTGCTGCTTCATTGTTCCATTTGACCAAATGATCGCCTTTGGCCGTCAGGTTTTCAGCACCGCGCTCGCCCAAGATAATCTCGGAAGACTGGCGTTTGCCTGTTTTCAACGCAATTTTGGTCGGCAGGTTGTCACGTAGGCGGCCGCTGAGTGTTTTCGCATCGGGGCGTTGCGTTGCCAATAACAGATACATTCCTGCGGAGCGCGCTTTTTGTGCCAGCCGTACTAAATGCCCTTCTGCGTCACTGCTGACATCGATAAGGTCGGCCAGTTCGTCAATCACGATAACAACATATTTTGGACGGGCGTGCTGTGGGACTTCTGCAATATCCTTTGCAGCGTATTCGTCCATCAGGCGGTATCGTTTATCCATCTCGTCAGCAAAAGACGACAATATTTCAGCAGCTTCTTCCGCATCGCTGACTATGCGCCCCTGCCATAAATTCGGACGGTCTTTGAAGGCGGCGAAATCCGCAGAAACTTTGCAATAACACACGACGATTTCCGTTTCATTCTGAGGAGCGAGTTCGAACAGGGAAGCCAGCATTGAGCGCACCAGTACCGATTTCCCAGCCCCCGTTTCCCCGCCTACCATCACATGCGGCGCGGTGGCAAAATCTTGAAACACGGGTTCGCCGCGTTCGTCTAAACCGATACACACTGGCAATCTGAATTGCTGTGCCGATGCGCGGTATTGCTGTAAGGCCGTCTGAAACTCACTTTGCCCGTATTGCCGCCAAGTGTCTTGCGGGCGCAGGATATTGATGTGCCATGTATTGGCTTCGCCGCGTATGCGTCCGCAGCGCATTTCATCATCGCCGATGCCTAATTCGGAGCAAATCTGGCTGTGGTATTTTTCCAAATCCACATAGCGGTCGAACTGCACGCGCAGGCAGTCGTAGCGTACGCCGCCGTATTCTGGTTGTATCGTGCCGCCCTTGCCGACTGTTTTGTCCAGTGCGGTTTTGAGTTTGATGCAGGTTTGTTCTTCCATAGCGGAAGCGGCCGGGTGCAGGCTGCCTGAAACGGCCTGTGTAGCACCGTCCGAACCACCGTCTCTGTGTTGCGCCGCCAAGCCGGCCAGTTCGTCAAAGAATATTTTTTTGGCTTCCACGATGCTGCTGTCACAGTAGTCCAAGGCTTTCCGGTAACGTTCCTCCAGCAGTTTCGCGCCGTTGTGCCACGCCAGTTGGATATAGGCAAACAAGTGTTTTTTGGTGAATTTCCGTTCTGGCACTTCGTCAAACATGCGCTGGCTGATGTAGGCTAGCCAAAATTTTTCTTCGCCTTTTTTGCCGTTTTGATTAAAGCAGGTGTTGAACGATGCGATTTCCAAACCACCGTCCATGCTGGGTTTCTGTTCCCAATCTTTGATATTTTTGGTTTTGGCAAAGCAGAAGGCGATGCACAGCCGCGCCCATTCATGGTTCTGCATTTTAGGCAGCACGCCGTCGCTTTCGAGCTGTTTTAGGATTTTGGCTGCTTCGCCGCTGGATTTGATGTGGGTGTTTTCGGTCAGCGTTACCCAGTATTTGTCGTTGCAGATTTTGTCGTCGTCCAATTCGTACATGGCGTTTCCCTTTATTCAAAATAGGCGTGCGGGGTAACGGTGGCGCATTTTCCACCGCCTTGCAGGATTTGAGAACGGATAAGGTAGCTCTTGCCGATGCATCCTTGTGCGTTGAGCTTTTGATAGGTTTCGGAACCGATTTCGGCACTCTGCACCAGAATAATCACTTGGCGGTTTAAATTCATCCAGTATCGCACTAGGTTGTCGCAATGGCGCGTGTCCAAAGATGTGAGCGGGGTATCGACCACGAAGGGGACCTGGTAGTCGGTAATTTCGGCCAGCGCGGCAATCAGGGTCAGCACCAGTATTTTCTTTTCACCGTGCGAAAGCGGCTGGAAGTCGATAGCCGTGCCGTTTTGGCTGTACAGAGACAGGCTGCCGTCTTCGCCGATTTCGATGTCGCCGATTTGTTTGTCATGGGCGATTTTCTTGTGCAGGCTGCTTACGGTTTTGCGGAATGCATCCAGTTTGCTGCGGCGCAGTTGCACGGCCAAGTCGTCTATCAGGCGGCACACGGCCTCGGCACGCTCGGCCTTTTGCTGTTTGGGCAGGCTGTCTATCAGTTCCTGTTGCAGGGTTTCCCATTCGGTTTTCAGGCGGTTGACTTCGGTTTGGCTGCGCTCGATGCTGTTTTGCACGCCGCCGAGTTTTTGGTTGGCTTCGGCCAGCTCTTTCTGAACACGCTCCAATTCTTCGCGCAGGCGGTCGGAATCGACAAGCCTGTCTTTCTGCTGTTCGTAGCAGCGTTTCAGCTCGGCCAGTTTGGTTTCCTGGCGATTTTTCTCTTTGTTTAGGCTGCCGAGGTCGTTGTCAGGCGATGTGATGCGGGCGATGTTTTCGAAGGCAGCCTGAAAGCATGAATCGTCCAAGTAATTGTGCTGCATGGGGTCAGATGCATCTGGCGGCAGTTTATCGAACAGAACGTTCCATGATTCGTTCAGAGCACGTTTGAGCAGTTCGTCTTTCAGGATTTTCGGCGTCAGTAGTTCCAGCGTGTTGGGATTGGTGGAAAACGCTTGCCAGAATTCTTCCAACCGGTGCGCGTTCTGCTCTTTGCCCTGCTCGTGCAGCAGGCGGCGGTAATCACCGTGAAGTTGTGTTTTCAGGGCGGTGATATCGCTTTCAGGCAGTAGGGCAAGCGGCAAGGCTAACAAGGCTGCCTGAATGTTTTGGTTCAGTTGGGCGGTTTCGGCTTCACATTGTTCGATTTGGGCAATCAGCTCTTTGGAATGCTGCGTGCTGCCCGCGCCCCGCAACCGCATCTGCAAGTCGTCCTGCCGAGCTTCGGTTTCCTGCTTCTGCCGCTGCCACTGTTGCAGGGTTTCGGTATGACGCGCCAACTCTTCAGAGGCAGCCTGAAAACGGCGTTCGGCTTCAGAAAGCAGCTCTTTTTGCCTGCCACCCGCCTTTTCGCTGTATAGCTTCTGCCCGTATTCCCTCACCTCTGCCTGCAAGGCTTTAAGCAGGTCGATGCCCAAAAGTTTGTTCAGCGCGCCGCTCATCCAGCCGCCCGCACCAAACTGCTTGGCGATATTGACCAATTGTTCGCCGTCAAAAAAGAAAAAAGCAGAATATTCTGACGGCAGGCCGTAATCTTCCAAATATTCTTGGATTTCTTCACCGTCTATAGGTTTTTTCAGGCCGTCTTTGCCTATGTAATACAAAAGCAGCTGGTTGCTTTCTTCCTGATAGAGGCCCAAATGGTCGAAATACCATTTACGAACAATACGGATACCCTGTTCGCCAAAGGCATAGCTTTCCATCAAATCCATTTCCAGCACTATTTCATAAGAGCGCGCAAAGGCGGCAGTGGCTTCCTTATATAAGGACTGACTGATGAAATCGCGGTATTTGAATCCGCTGTCGACCAAACCGGCACGCTGGAAATTGTCAATCGCGTCTTTGTCATACAGGCACAGATATATCGCTTCCAGCAGCGTGGTTTTACCGTGCCCGTTTTCCGCCCCGACCAAAATCAGGTTTCGCCCTTTTTCAGGTGGGGGAAATTCAAATTCGGCTTCGGCGTAGGATTTGAAATTTTTCAGTTTTATCCGTTTGATATACACCTTATTCCCCCCATAAATCCTGTTGTTCGAAGATTTTGTCCAGCTTCTGCTTCATGCCGCCGTATTTGTCACCCTTGCGCCGCACCTGGCGCGCCCAAGCAAGAAGTTCTGCCGCCGCTTCCATTTTGACATTGTGTTTTTCGGCGGCCGCTTCCAGCAAATGGCGCGCGTCAGGGTCGCGCCACAGCAGCAGGTCGGCAATTTGTGCTTCGGTTTCCGGGTTCATCGTCTGTCTCCTTGTTTCAAAATATCTTCCGTCCAAATCTGCTTGATTAGGTCGATTTCGTCCTGCGAAATCAGTTCTTCGCCGAAAGCAGCCTGCACGTCTAGCAGCTTCGCCAGCATTTCCTGCCGCGCCGTGATGGTGAACGGGCCGGGGATGTGTTTTCCGCCTTTGAACGTGAGTTTTCCGTTGCGCCGTTCGGCCTGGCGGTATTCGGGTTTGTTACGGATATCCACCAACCAGTTGCGGTATTCAATTAACGGTGCAAATTCGGTTTTCCCCGCATCCACAAATCCTTGCAGGCTTCTATCTTTATTGACCACCGTACACGTCCAACAGCCGAAACGGCTGGAATTAGTGCCGCAGCCGGGGGCTTCTTCCTGCGACAGCACAATCGGGCATTCGCCGCCGGCGGCTTCGCGATAGAGCTTGATTAAATCGCTGTGTGTGCCTCCCCAGGGCGGGTCGTTGGCAGCAAGGAATTCCCACACATCGTCGGTACTCAAATCGGCAATTGGTCGGTACACCAGCGCGTTCTTCAAATCGCCGTGCGGGGTCAGGTTGCTGTTTTCCAGGTTCTTGTGGTTTTCTATGCTGGCCTTGCGGGTGGCGGATTCGTCTTTGCGCACACCCAGCACGATGATGGCTTTGCCGTTTTCGTTTACTTTTTGCAGGATGTAGCCGCTGGTTGGTTGGATTTTCAGGCGGTCAGTACACCAGCGCATCGAGCGGTTGGGCGTGGGGTAGCCTTTGCCGATAAGCAGCGTCCAAAACGTGTCCTGCAATTTCGGCACGGTGATTTCGCCGCTGACGGGCAGCCTGAAAATTTCGGCGGCGCGCAGGATTTCTGCCAAAGATTGGCGCATGTGTTTCACCACCAGCGGGCTTTCCACCAGCGTGTCGTTGGAAATGAAGAACACCTGCCGCGTCCGCAGCATCGGCGGCAGCGAAAGCAGCATGTCAAACACCAAATGGGCGACAAGGGTGCTGTCCTTGCCGCCTGAAAAGGTAACAATCCAAGGGTAGTGCTGCGTTTCGCTCAAATATTCTTCAGTGATGTTTTGGCGTATAGCGTCGAACGGGTTGGCAGGGTGTATGGGTATTACGGTCATTTTTATACATATTTCTTATTTGCACCTAAAACAGGTGCATGCGTGATTGTACCTAAAATCGGAGCGCATGAGAAATATTCGTTTGTCGGTACACTCTGCCGAACACACCTATTTGCGACAACTCCTTATCCGCAGAAGATTGGATTTGGGGTTGTCGCAGCGTGCATTGGCGGAACGGATGAATGTGGTGCATTCGTTCGTAGGAAAAGTGGAAACAGGTGACAGGCGGCTGGATATCTTTGAGTTTATTGATTATTGCCGCGCATTGAATTGGCAACCGGAGGAGGTATTGCAAAGTTTGCAGGAGGAAGCGGTATGAAAGATTTGGCAGCATTATTAAAATATGCGGAACAATTCCGCAGCCTGCATACAAGTTTTACACAAGCAAACAACCGTGCCCCGCATAAATTCATCCTTCTATACAGTTTATGCCTGCTGTATGAATCAGGCAGCCTGCACACAGAAAAAATTGATTTTTCGGATACGCTTTTGGAAGAATGGCAGGCAATATTCAGACAGCAATGGCAGCGGTGGGTGGCAAACGCATACCACCAAGAAAATTTCGGCATGCCGCTCTACCACATGAGGACCGAGCCGTTTTGGTATTTTTGTGTCAAACCTGGTATGGAAGATGCATTCGAACAAAAAAACCGCATGAAGGCTTTATCCAGCCTGCGTCAAACTGTTTCGGGCGTAGAAATCGATGCACTACTCGCACGGCTGCTTCGGCAGGCCGAAACGCGGGTGGTGCTGCAGGATGTGCTGTTGGCACAATTGTTTGAAATCTTATGAGCAGGGAAACGAGTGAAATTTAAAGTGCAGGCTGCTTTTTCATCACCCCAAAAGCAGCAGCCGTAGGTCGGATTCTCGAATCCGACATTTTCCAACAGCGTTTTTTTCGGAAACGATAGACGCGTCAATGTTTTTGTTGGATACGAGTATCCAACCTACATTTCTACTTCTGGATTCCCGCCTGCGAGGGAATGACGGCGGAGGTTTCGGCAAAATTGCTCCTCCCGTTTTCAGACGGCCTCTGCCATCTCCCTTCTACATCTCTTCCAATTTCGCAAACTTGGTGTCCAGCTCTTTTACGCCCTGTTTGCCGAAGTTGATGGTCAGTCGGGCAGATTCGCCTTTGTCCACGGCATCGATGATGACGCCGGTGCCGAATTTGGCGTGGCGGACGTTTTGGCCGATGCGGAAGCCTGCGTAGGTTTGGGGCTGTTTGTAGTCGTCGATGATTTTGTCTTTGAACATGGAGGTTTGGCGCGTGTTGCTGTAGCTGTCGTAGGCGGGTTTTTTGACGGACAGGTAGTGCAATACTTCGGGCGGGATTTCTTCGACAAAGCGGGAGACGATGCCGAATTGGGTTTGTCCGTGAAGCATGCGTTGCTGTGCCATGGTGATGTAGAGGCGTTTGCGGGCGCGGGTGATGGCGACGTACATGAGGCGGCGTTCTTCTTCGAGGCCGCCGCGTTCGGCAAGGCTCATTTCGCTGGGGAAGCGGCCTTCTTCCATGCCGGTGAGGAAGACGGCGTTGAATTCCAAGCCTTTGGAGGCGTGGACGGTCATCAGTTGGACGGCTTTTTCACCTGCGCCTGCTTGGTTTTCGCCGGATTCGAGGGCGGCGTTGCTCAAGAAAGCGAGGATAGGGAAGGCGGGGTCGTCTGAAATGTTTTCGGGCAGGGTTTCAAAGTTGCTGTCTTCGGGTTTGAACTCGATGGCGGCGTTGACGAGTTCGTCGAGGTTGTCGAGGCGGTCTTGGTTGTCGCCTTTTTGGGTTCGGTAGTGTTCGGTCAGGCCGCTGTCTTTGAGGATGCCGACGATGATTTCGGACAGGGGCATTTGTCCGACTTGGTTGCGCAGGGCTTCAATCAGGCGGACGAAGGCGGCGATTTTGGTGGCTTTTGCGCCGGCATTGCAGGCTGCCTGCCAGAGGGTGATGCCTTGTTCGTTTGAGGCCGTCTGAAGGTTTTCGATGGTGCGTGCGCCGATGCCGCGCGGTGGGAAGTTAATCACACGCAAGAGGGCGTTGTCGTCGTCGGGATTGACGGCAAGGCGCAGGTAGGCGAGGGCGTGTTTGATTTCTTGGCGTTCGTAAAAGCGCAGGCCGCCGTAGATTTTGTAGGGAATGCCGCTGCGGAACAGGTTTTGTTCGATGACGCGCGATTGGGCGTTGCTGCGGTAGAGGACAGCAATTTCGTCCAAATCCCAGCCTTCGCGTTCGAGGGCTTTGGTTTCGTCCACAATGAATTGGGCTTCTTCGAGGTCGGTAAAGGCGGAGTAGTAGCGGATTTTGTCGCCTGCTTCAGCGTCGGTGCGCAGGTTTTTGCCGAGGCGTTCGTCGTTGTTTTCGATGACGGCGTTGGCGGCGGCGAGGATGTTGCCGACGGAGCGGTAGTTTTGTTCGAGTTTGACGGGCGCGTCGATGTGGAATTCTTCCATCAGCGCGGTCATGTTGCCGACGTTTGCGCCGCGGAATCGGTAAATGCTTTGGTCGTCGTCGCCGACGGCAAAGACGGCGGCGTGGTTGCCGGCAATCAGTTTCAGCCACGCGTATTGCAGCTTGTTGGTGTCTTGGAACTCGTCGACCAAAATGTGATTGAAGCGGTTTTGGTAGTGCTGGCGCAGGATTTCGTTGTTTTGCAGCATTTCGTAGCTGCGGAGCATGAGTTCGGCAAAATCGACCACGCCTTCGCGTTGGCAGATTTTGTCGTATTCGGCGTAGCACTCAATCATGCG
>NZ_JBQCWY010000049.1:0-13915 GCF_051956955.1 Neisseria sp. P0021.S005
CCAACGGTATCTTGCACGTTTCTGCCAAAGACAAAGGCACCGGCAAAGCGGCCAACATTACCATCCAAGGTTCTTCAGGTTTGAGCGAAGAAGAAATCGAACGCATGGTGAAAGATGCCGAAGCCAATGCTGAAGAGGATAAAAAACTGACTGAATTGGTCGCTTCTCGCAACCAAGCTGAAGCCCTGATTCATTCTGTGAAAAAATCTCTGACTGACTACGGCGATAAACTCGACGCTGCTGAGAAAGAAAAAATCGAAGCTGCGTTGAAAGAAGCTGAAGAAGCAGTTAAAGGCGACGACAAAGCCGCTATCGATGCTAAAGCCGAAGCTTTGGGTACAGCCAGCCAAAAACTGGGCGAAATGGTTTACGCTCAAGCGCAAGCCGAAGCACAAGCAGGCGAGGGCGCACAAGCCGAGTCTTCTGCTAAGAAAGACGACGACGTTGTAGATGCCGACTTTGAAGAAGTAAAAGACGACAAAAAATAATTGATGCCGTCTGAAAAAAGCGCGAATCGAAAGGTTCGCGCTTTTTGTCGTTTGGGGAATGTGTAAAGACGCTTTGTCAAAATTGACGGTAAACTTTCAAAACCTTATTGCGTCATTGTGTTGCCATACTTCTATTGTCGAATTTTGAACAGATTTCGCCGACATCTGACAGCAGCTGACAGTTAAAGCCATTAATATTTGACCATCGCTTGAGTGCGAATAAATTCTTATTTTCACCTCAAATCGACCCCTTGAAAGAAGATAAATATGAAAAAACTGATTCAAATAACCTCTTTGATGGTTGCGGCTGCCGGCTTGGTATTGGCTCCTGTCGCTTCTGCACACGGCAAACACGAAATGCATCCGAAACAAGAACGTATGCACAAAAAAGCCAAACCGCAAAAAATGAAAAAACCTGCACCTAAAGCCAAACACCACGCAGCCAAGCCTAAACATCATCAAGAGCATCGCCACGACCATCATTAAGATGAATCCTCAACAATAAATAAGGCCGTCTGAAACCCAAACATCAGTTTTCAGACGGCCTTCGGTTTATCTGTCAAATAGCGCTTTGCCGTTTTTCTTGTGCCAAACGGGTCGGCTCCAGCCAGGCAATGTTTCTTTCTGCCAGCGCATCGCGCCAATAATCCAGTTTGGTATCCAAATCTTCAGAGAAACTGCCTTGATTCAAAAGTTGAATGATAACGCCGCCGTTCGTAGCTTCGGCCAAGCGGCTGATTTGACGCAAAATACCGCGATCGGGAACAGTTTGCGTGCGTACGCCGATGAGAAGTTGCGCCGGAGTTTGTTTCAATTCGGCTTCCAATTGTTCCAAATCTTTTCTGCCGGCGGCAACGCCTTTGTCTATCCACTCTTGCGCCAAAACGCCGGAAAACCAAAGCGGTTCAGGCCATTCCGTTTCCAGTGTAACTGCCCATTTGGGCGCATTATTCAGCGTAATTTTAGATGAAACGGGAACGATGTTTTCCTGAAAATCATCGGCATCAACAATCTTCGTTTGCCATGTGCGGAGAATGTTTTGATAGTAGGGCTGATTCAAATCCAAACGTTCGCGTAGGGTTTTTAAAGTAATCTTGCAAGCCAGCCAAGCAAGCAAGCGCGGCAGAATGCCATAGCAGATAATGCTGCCGATGAGTAAACCCGCCCAAGCGCGCGCATCTTCGATATGGTTGTTCAGACGGCCTGCAATCACAGCCTGACCGTCTGGAACAGGAAAGCCCAAACGTTCCGGCAGCCATGACAAAGCCTCAACCGTTTTCACCAATGCCGTATTACTTAAAAGCGTACTTTCCCAGTTGAACGTATATTGACGCACCAAAAGCAGCAGCAAAACAGAAACCAACATTCCCGACAGCGTGCATAGCCACAGACCGTGTGAAGTTGCACCAATCAGCCAACGCGTTTGCGGTTTGCGCCATTCATCCACATAAAGCCGCAAAATTGCCTGATTGACAGGATCTTTGCCTCGGAACCAAGTTGCCGGACTGCTGATAAAGTGCACATTTTTCAAATGCAGGAATAAAGTCGCCAGCCACACCAGCAGCATGACTGTATTCATGCCCAAAATCCCGGCCAATACCAGAAAAAAGTTCAGCCCCTGATTGTCCATCAAAAGATAAGTACTGGAAAAACCGACCGTAAACAACAACGTCGCCGCAACAATCCAAAGCCAAAACGAGCCTGTCTCCACCTGTTGCAACACATATTTCAAATGCTGGTCGCGGTCAATAATTTGGGCACGGTGTATCAGTTTTTCCTCGTTGCCGCCATCAATATGTCGCAACGCTTCCGTCGCCTGAACGGGATCTCCCGGAAAAATATAGGCACGTTCTTCAAGGATACGGACCAATTCGACAAGTTTTTGCGATGGATTCAACATAAATGATAGGCCGTCTGAAAGATAAGTGGAAACGTCTGTTATACCCCCAAATAAACCCCTTTTTTGCAAAGGTCAAAAAATTAAAAGCAGTTTTGATTTTGAATAGGGTATATAGTGGAATAGATGTAAAAAAAGCAGCCCGAAAGCTGCTCATTTTGAGTGTGGTGCGGACGGAGGGACATGAACTAAAGAGATAATTCATTGTTTTATATTATAAAAATAATAAAGCAATTCAAATATCCCCACAAATATCACCACATTTTGCAAAGGTCAAAAAATAATTTAGCAGTCTAGTGCCGGTCATTATAACTTTTTTTGGTGCGTGTTGTTATTTGAGTGATTAGGCCGGCGGCTTCCATCTCAAATTTAAAACGCTATATATATATATACAAAATGCACTGGTTACTCTGGTTACTTGGTTACCAGCCCCTAAAAACCTTTATAAATCAACGATAATGCGGTAACAAGTTATGCTCTTGTCATTGGTTACCAGTGCCGGTTAAGTGGTTACCCGCCGCCTTTTGCTTTCTTTTCATGGACTTGCAAAAATCTAGGGACTGCGTTATTACGCGCGCGCGCGTATTGGTGTCGAAATTATTTATTCCACTGCCTGCCTTTTGGGTAGATATGGCGTAAATAGACTAAAATTGCGCTGTAAACGTGTTTCATTGATTGGGTAGCAACTGTATTTTTGCCAGACGGGGTGAAAAATACAGTTGCTACACCTTGGTTTTAAAGAACGCGGTTAGCGAGGATGCAGGCTACGGCTTACTTTTTTTTGTTGTGTGCTTTAAGCCATTTTTGCATTTGTTCAATTTCCGCTTGTTGTGCGTTAATAATATCCTCAGCAAGCTTACGCATTTCAGGATCCTTTCCGTATTTTAATTCAACTTCCGCCATTTTTACTGCGCCAATATGGTGTGGCAGCATACCTGCTGCAAAAGCAACATCAGGATCTTTATATTGCGCAGCTGCCATCATGTCTTGATTCATTTGATCCATACCTTGCATTAATTCTTGTTGCATTGCAGAACCTGTCGACATTTGCATATTCATGTGTGCTTGATGCGGTTGCTCATTAGCTTGGGCATAATTTGAAATTGCAATAGCGCTAAGTGTGATAAAAGTCATAAGTTTTTTCATGTTTTTCGCCTATGTGATAACTAAAGGAACACAAATCATAAACTTTGACCTAGGGTTAAAGTCAATATTTATTTCGATACACAAGGGTTGGTATAAGGAAAGGGGCAAACAGTCCTAATTTTTGAAATTTAGGGGCTTCCTGTTGATTTTATGCTTTCTTGGTTGGTCTGCCTGAATGTTTGGACGTAAAAAAGCCCGCCATTGTCGGTAATAGCGGGCTTGCTCTTGGTTATTCGTCAAAGTCGGGCGGGGCTTCTCCCATCAAAACATAGAATCGGCTTGCACTGCCGTTGCGTTTGCGCTGGTGTTGCCATCTGCCGTTATCGGCTTTTTTTAACCATTCGTGATCATGTAGGACTTCACACACTTTACGCAGGCTATATCCTTTACAGACTTCATTTTCAAAGGTAAAGGGGATTATCCAATATTCATCTATGCTTCCCTCTTGTTTCCGATAACCTGCGTGATTTTGGTTTGTGGTTTGGGCGTTCCAGTCTGAAAAGCGCATAGATAGGGCGTTAACGTCCATAAAGGCGGTTACTTGCTCAATGATTCGGCGGTCTTCGCGGTTTCCTGTGCCGTTTTCTTCAAGCCATTCATTGAAACACTGCCTTACTCCTGCTTCTCCTGCTCCTTGTCTCATGCCGGTAATAGGGGCGGCATATTCCAAGACGGCGGCCAAAAGGGCGAAGCGGCGGGCAATTCTTCGCGCCTGTCCCTCCATTGGTGGTAAGGTCTCAAGGAATCGGGCGCGGCTAGCTTCTACGGCTTGGGCGGCGGCTTCTTTTCCATCTTTGAGGATTTGGCGGATAAGGGCGCGGCCTGCTGTTCCTCGTTGCTTGGCTGTGGCTTGGTTGATATGCTCCGACAGTTTCGCGCCATCTGCGAAGCCGTGTAACGTGTCGTAAATGCCATATCTTGCCTCTGCTTGTATGTCAGGCAATCTAACATGGTTACCCGCTTTCCATTGGGCGCGGTCTCCTATCAGGCTTTCCGGGTTTATTTCGCCGGTCGAAAGTATCAGATTGCGCCATGTTTTCTGTCTGCGGTTGCCGCCATCTTTTGCGCCCTGTGTTTTTGAAACGCCGTTGATAACGCTGTAAACCATTTGCGGGATTTTTCGGGGGTCGGCTGTTTGCCCGATTTCATCTAACACTAGCAAGCCATCATTACGGGCTAAAGCTAAATTCTGTAAGCCAAGCGGGGTAGTGTCCCAATTGCCTTTAGTGGTTTCAGGGTCTCCCCATACACTCAAGGCAAGCCGCGCGGCGGTTGTTTTGCCTTTTGAGGAATCGCCCGCTAAATGGAAACCGCCTCCCTCTTCGTTCAAAAGTGCCAAGAATGGCGCGGCCATGCTTAAACCTAAAGCAAGGCATAGGCGGCTATTGTTCTCTGCGTATCGCGCGGCCTGTTCCTGCCATTTCTTGAGGCTGCCTTTTTCTGTGTAACCGTCTTTTTGGCTGTTGTCTCCGTTGTATAGAATATTTGCGCCGTCTGCGTTAACGGCTTCCCCGCCTGCCAGTATGTAGGCTTCCCCGTTCCACCCGGCGCGGTCGGTAATGGTAAAGGCCGCCTGGCTTCCCTCTTTCTGCAAATAGTCTGCCAGTTTTTCCCTTTTTGCCCGCCCGCTCATGATGACTAGGCCGAAATTCTGCAAACGCTGCCAGCCTTGAACTGTGCCGATTTCTGCTTGTGGTAGGGCGGCGGTTTTATGCCGGCGTGTGATTTTGTCTTTAAACTTGATAATCTGATAATACGCGCCGTCATTGTCTTGCCCCGTGCCTATAATGTCGATAGGGTCGGAAAGAAATAGCGGCTCTGCTTCGATAATATCGCCGTCTTTGTCGGTTCTAACGTTTACCCACCATACGCCCCGATTATCGATTTCAAAGTGAGGGCGTGGGCGGAATGGCTCGGCATTTTCAAGGTTGTAATCGTTGGTGCTTTCCTGCTTCGCTGTTTCGGTATTTTTCATGCTGTCTGTCCTCCGAAATGATTGTCTGATTGCTTCTTCTCGTTCAGCTCGTCCAGTGCGTCATAGCCTGGCGTTTTGCTTTGCCATATGCTCGCCTTGATTCCCTGCTTAATGGCTCGCATTGCCAAGTCATAAGCGGCTCTGTAACCAACGGGGCGGGGCGTGTCGTTATCGGCAGTAATTGCAATTTCTTTTATACCGTTCGGAAAGTGAAAATTAGTCATGCCGCTTGTACTTAAGGCTGCGTATAAGCCCCAATCGTAAGCCTTGTACAATTCACGGGCGGCAAGGGCGGTTTCTATGCCCTCTGCAATGACAAGACGGCCATTTTCAGGAATCGGGAACAAGTGGACGGCTTGCCCCGATATGCTGCCTTTCTTACGGCTTCTCATTTTCTTTGCCGGTAATGTTTCGCCCGTTTCAGGGTGTTTGATTGCCAGTTTCTGATAGCGCGGGGCGTGTAGTCCGTCCTCTCCGCATGGCTTGTCATAGCTAGGCTGTAAATAGGTTAGGTGTAAGCCTTGTAGCTCTTCGTCCATATCGCGGATAGCGCAAACCATACAGGGGAAACGGCCAAGCAAAAGCGGCTTATTCGCGCCCGTTGTCCAATAGTCTTTTTCAGGTAGAAAACGGACGTTTTCGGGCAAATGCGCCATGTCCAAACCGCGTGATTTCAAATACTGGATAACAGGGGAATCGGGGCGGATAGGTTCTGTGCTTCTCCACAATTCGGCCAGTTTCTCGATTTGGTCTTTTTCGGGGCATGGTTGCGCTTGTGGGTGTTTGGGCGGTATCGGCAAAGGGTCTGCATTATCCATGCCTAAAACGCCTGAAACCTGCTTTAAGGCCGTCTGAAAATCACACCCGAAAAAGTGCATTACCAAGCCGAAACCATCGCCCGCGCCGTTGTTGTAATGGCTGCAAATGAATGTGCCGTTTCCGTCCTTGTCGTCATATCTGAAACGGTCTTTCCCTCCACACGCGGGGCAGGGCTGGTGTTTGTTTTTCAGGTATCGCGTGTCTATGCCTAATGCCGCGTGTATTTCCGGCCAGTGGTATTGTGCGGCGGCTTTAATGTCTTGATATGTTGGCTTCATTGCTCTGCCTCCTCTGTTACAGGTTCTAAAACGATTCCGGCTGTCGGGTCTGTTTCCCATATTGCGGGCGTTTCCGGCTCTAGTTGCTCCGTGTCGGCGTGGGCGGGCTGGTTACAGGCTCGGACTACCAAAGCCAAAAGCAACACCCAAAACACCAGCAAGGCGCGGTTTAAATACCGGCGGAAACGGTCTGATTTATTGGTCTGTTTCATGGTTTATCCTTTGCTATGCCTCCAGTGTTTCAAAACGTGAATCTAATAAAATCAATAAGTTATAAAAACACTAGGGCGAAGTTTGCCCTATGCCGTCTGAAATAGGCGGCATAAAGGCGGGTAAATTTCAGGGAATAGGTGGGCTTAACCGGCGTGGGTTACGCTGTAAGCAGCCCATTCTTTCAGGCCGTCTGAATCGTCAGGGCGCGGGGACGGGGTCAGTTTGAATGTATCCCGCAAGCTCGGATGACAAATCGAAAGATTCCAAGTTTTCCGCATGGGGGACTAGGGTTTGAATGACTGTGGCAAGTCGTGCCGTGCTTCCGCTCGCACTTATGGGGGTGTCGCGGACGGAATGGTCGGCCATGTTGTCGCAAATGGTGTCGATGATTGCGCCCGTATTGGCGATAAATTCGCCGCCGTAGTACAGCGCGTTCATAATGCGGTTTGCCAGCTCTAAGGGGATGGTTACCGTTTGGGCTTGATTTTGAATGGTTTGGATTTGGGTAGAAGTGCAAGATTGCATTTGAAATGCTCCTAATCGTAAAGTGAGATTTGAGAAATGCCCGAAATAGGGGGCGGTGCTCTCTCCTGCGATTAGTCAGGCGTGGACGTTGCCGTTACCACACACCGCCATAAACTTTGATACGCCGTCCAAAGCCTGTGGATAGGCTTCAAACGCCATAGGGGAAAATGGCGATAAAAAATCAGCGTTTACCCTGCTGATTTGGGCTAATCGTATTTGAGAGAGAAACTAAATTCTGCTTCTCAAAGCTCAATCTGTCAAATAGTTTTTTACGGGATTAGACGGCGTTATGCTTACTCTTTCCCGACACCAGCAAAGAAAACCGCCCGCATTTCACGGTCTCCCCGAATTGGTTTTGCACTTCTTCCATCACGGTTATGATTTCATGCCCGGCTCTGCGAAGCTCCATAATGCGTGTGTTATAGCTAAGTATGCCCATCTGTGCCAGCTCCCATGAAGTAACGCTCCCTTTTCTCAATCGAGCTAAAATGCGCTCTCTTTGGCTTGGCGTTTTGGCCTTAATACTGCTAGAATAATTTTTCATAATTTTTTACCTCTTAATTTGTTTGGCCGTCTGAATGTCCGTTCAGGCGGTTTTATTTTGTCTAAAGGGATAGATTCCCGCTGATTCTTCGCGCGCGCGCGTATTGCTACGAAAACTCCTACTCTTCACGCTTGGCGGCCAGTTTGTTGAGATACTCTTCAATCTCACTGGAAAGCCAGCCGGTAATATTTTCAGAAAGTTTGATAGGCTTAGGAAAATCAGGGCGGTGATGGCGGCTCTTAGGGTTTACCCAATTCCAGATAGTCGCTCGTGAAACACCCATAACGCGGGCGGTATCGTTTACTCTTAATACAGTGTTATTCATTGATTGCCTTTCTTAGTCGGGGTTATATGACAGGCAAAAGAATAGCCGCCTCTGTGGGCGGCTTCTAGGAAGTAGCTTGCTGATTTCCTGTAATAGCTAGCTGATTTCCTGTAATAGCTAGCTGATTTCATGAAATGAACTAGTTGATTTCATGTTTGATATACGAAAAAGCCCGCGTAATGCGGGCGGAGGATTATGCTATAGCAAATTTTGCAATCAGAAGCTTAACTTCCCTGCTGGCATATTGTGATGTTGAAGCCCCGGCAATGATACGCCCCAACAGTTGTTCGCTACATGGTGATTTCACGGAGAATATCCCTTCGTGCACACGGTTTTCTATGTGTTCGACGGCATCAATCCTTGCATCACGGTAGCGGACATAACTGTCATGTTGGACAAAAGGATGTTCTCCCTGCCTGATGATGCAGGCATTATCATATGGGATATTTTCCCGGATAGAAGAAATGCCGACAGAAAGAACCTGCGGCTTATTCCCACGGTTGGGCAGAATACACGGATTGACTAGGATGGTAAATAAGTGTTGGTAGCTATTTGGACCGGATGGGATGAGTAGGCATTCTCCTTGCCTGCATTGCCACGATTGAGGCATACCGTCTCCTACCCGAAAGCGCGATTGATGTAAGCCTGTTCTTCCAGTCTTTCTACAATCGCTACGGCTTGTTCGTCATCATAACCAAGCACAGACAACAGTTTTTTGATGGGAATTGGGCGGCTTGAGCCGTGAGGGTCTTCCCATTCCGGGCATAACCCGTTGTGGGTCATGTTGCGCAGATCCCATGCGGAATAATGGCCGTAATTCTCCCAAACCGATTCCAGTACTTCCAAATCGGTTTCGGATAATGCCAATAAGTCTTCCTCGGGCGTCCGAATCATACTTGGATCGCGTAAGGCAAGCATTCTGTTTTCGCGGTCGCTAACCCACGTTGCCCATCCGTTTGGAACGGACTCATGTCCGCCGTTAATGAAATCCAAGGTCATGGAGAGTACCGGGCCATGCGGCATTGAAACCAATGCGTCACCTGTCAGGCCTTCTCCGAAGCGCAAAAAAGACTCACGTTCAGCCAAGTACATCAGCTTCATCAGCTTCAGTACTTCAAGCCTGCCGTTTGCCTTGTACAGCATGAAGGCGGCCGCTTGGGCAGCCTTTGGCTCTTGGAAAATGGTATCGTTGTGCGGTTTCATACTTTTAATTATATGCGGTTGTTTGTAAAGCAGGCAATCTAAATCTGGCACATTTCCGTACATTTTACATCTTTTCGATATATCTCAGCATATTCCTCAATCCGACACGAACCGTTTGTGTCGTTTCAGGTTCGGCGAGGTGTGAAAAAGCCCGCGTGTGCGGGCGGGTTGAATGGGGTGGGCTATGCCTGATTCATGGCGATCAGGGCGGCTTCTAGGAAGTAGCTTGCTGATTTCCTGTAATAGCTTGCTCATTTCATATTTTTAAAGTTGTCTATCCATTTAAGTATCGTTTTTTCTGTTGGCTCTCCAGGCGCGGGAATAACTCCTGAAGCAATTAAATCTCTTATCAATTTGTACAATGTCGTTTTGCCGCCCTTTTGTTTCAGAATATCTTGTTTTTCTTCTAGTAGCTCATTCACTGCTGTTATCGTGCCGGCTTTTTCGTAAGGGCTTTGCTTGGCGCGTCCTCCTTTTCGGGCAGCTTCTATAAGAGATTCATCCGGATTGGCTTCAAGTTCTATCGCTCCCAAAGAAGCGGTTATAAAGTTTGCAAGTCCTTGAAATTTATAAAACCTATCTTCGTAACTAAGGCCATCAAATTCTGTTACATAATCAAAAATGGCTTTTGCTGTAAAGAAATTCAGCATATTTACGGCTGTTTCCCAATCTGCATCATCAAGTATAAAGGATTCAAAAGGGTTTAGTTCCTCCAGATAATTATATGGCTGGTTATATTCCTCCTCATATCTTTTAATAGCTTCCAAACATTTTTGTTCAGTTCGTTCAATTTCTTTTATGCCTTTTATTATCCAGCCGAAAAATTCAGGCTGTTCTAAATGCTTGAAGTCATGGAAAGCCCTGATTACAACTCTTTCAGCGTTAAACCAATATATCCCCAATGCTTCATAGAACATTTTTGAGTTTTTTATTTGATAAATAGCGTTGTATTTTTCATGGTCAAGACAGGATTTATCATCGCTATCTGTACTAAAAAACATATGATCAATAGGATATTCATCTACCACGTCATTTATCTGCTCAATAGGTTTGTCATCTGTAAAGTCAGTCATTTGCTTATATCTCCTTTGTTGTAACCACAAAAAGGGCTTAGAAGTTTCACGCCTCAATGCTCAATACCGGCGGCCGTTGCGTGTTGCTCCGTGTCGGTATCATCTCTCACGTCCAAGCCAACCAACGAAAGCAAAACATCTAATGCACTGTATTTCATAGGGTTAATTTCTTTCTGTATAAAATGGTAACCAGTGGTAACCAGTTGGTAACCAGTAAATTTACGTTAACTGGTTACCGCTTTTTCTTTGTATTTATATTTATATTCATATAGTTATATTTGTTAAATTTTGTGGTAACCAGTGTAACCACTATATTTACTCACGCGCATAGGGAATTTTTAAACCGTCCTGCTCTCTTGGATCATCTGTAATGCCTGGTTGTATTGCTCCCGCAAATAGTCGCTATACCATTGCATAAACTCGATACGCTGGGGCATATACTCGGCCATGTAGGCGTATGAATCCTTTGTTTTATCTTCTTCAACGTGGGCAAGCTGAATCTCGATTGCGCCGCCGTTGAAGTTGTTTTCATAAAGCAAACTACTTGCTACTGCTCTGAAGCCATGCGGCGTGGCCTTGCCCTTGTAGCCTAGCTTCTCGTTAATGATTTTTCCTAGCGTGTTCTCGCTGATATGGCGGTTTACGCTGGTTCTACTTGGAAACATAAACCGGCTATGCCCTGTCAGCGTGTGTAACTCTTGTAGCAGCTCTATCGCCCAATCAGAAAGAGGAACACATAAAGCGGGCTTGGGCTTCATCTTTTCATGCTTCATTCTTTCAGCGGGAATGATCCAACGCTTGTTTTTAAAATCCACTTCTTGCCATTGCCCGCTGCGCAATTCGTTATTTCTCACAAACACCAGCATGATCAGCATGATGGCAATTTTGTTTTGCCGCTCTATGTTGGTTGCCAGTATCAAGCGGCGGTAAAACTCCGGCAATTCTTCACGGGGCAGGGCGGGTTTATGTTTGGTGGGTAAATTGGGAATGTGATTTTTCAACAGGCGGGCTGGGTTGTTTTCTGAAATTTCCAGCATGGCGGAATAGTCAAAAACCGCCCCGATCCAGCCCCTGATTTTGTCGGCGGTATCAGTAACGCCCCTTGCCATAATGTCATCAAGCAAGTTTTTGATGTGGGTTACCTTGATTTCATTAACGGGGATTTCTCCAATGACTGGGAAAACGTCATTTTTCAAATAACGCATGATCCGCTCGGCGTGGTGTTCTTTCCAGCGGGGCAAATTGTCCTTGTGCCATTGCTTGGCCAAATGCTCAAAAGTATTTAACAAGGCGGCTTGCTGGGCTGCTTTGGCTTCTTGCTTGGCTTTGGTAGGGTCTTGCCCTTGTGCAATCATGCGGCGGGCGTTTTCGGTGGCTTGTCGGGCTTCTACCAGTGAAACGGCTGGATATTTCCCGATAGTGAAGTCTTTATCTTTGCCATTCATGCGGTATCTCATGCGGAATATTTTCCCGCCCGCTGGCGTAATTTCAAGATATAGGCTGTTTCCGTCAAATAACTTAACTTTCTTTCCAGTGTTAGACGGTTTGGCAGCTTTAATTTGGCGGTCGTTTAGTGGCATTGTGGGGATGTTTTTCAGTGGTTTTGGCTGATTCCCTGAATCATACCCACAATTTGTGGTTTACTCAATTAAACGGCATTATTTGTATTAGACGATTAGAAAGCGGTTGAACGGCCTTAAGGCATTGATATTACTGGGATTGGTTGCCCGTGTTGGGCGAGATTAGACGAAAAAAAAGCCCCGTAAAGGGGTTGGGTGGTGCGGACGGAGAGACTCGAACTCTCACACCTCGCGGCGCCAGAACCTAAATCTGGTGCGTCTACCAATTTCGCCACGTCCGCACTAATTTGAACCGTGGATTATACACAAGATTAATGGGGGTGCAAAGTCTTGTTTGCTTGAATTTTTCGGCTTATCCCTTATATAATGGTTTATTCCGGCCGTCTGAAAGCAGGGTTTGTTTTCAGACGGCCTCAACTTTACTATTGGTGAGGAAGGGCAGATGCCTGCTTTATTGATTAAAGATTTTTTGCAGACGCAAGGTTTGAAGTTGTCTGCGGATGATATACATGTTGCTTATTTGACTGCCCAGGCTGTGATTAAAATGGGCAATGCTTCGGTTGAGCGTTCGATTTTGTGGCCGTCTGAAAATGGTTGGCAGTTGGCGGATTATGTCGATGCCGAACATGAATGGTTGCTGAAACAGATTTTTATGGCTTTGGACTCAGTTGCCGAGCGCACTGAGCATTTGAAAAGCGCAGCAGTTTATACAGCGTTTCCGAAAGATGGCGCGTTGTCGCTGGTTCGTCTGTGCCGCTGGGGCGTGCCGTTGGAAAATGTGATTCCAATCGACGAGCAGGCCGGACAGGCTTTTTTGGCTGTGCGTACGGCACAAAGCGGTTGGATGAATGTTTGTCAGAATGTGGCGTATTGGCAGGAAATTGGTGAATTGTCGAACGAACGCAATCATCCTGGTTTGAGTCAGATTTCTGTTCCTGTCTGTATGCCCAGCGGTGCGGTTTTGGGTGTGGTACATGCCGAGTTTGATGTCAAAGACGGCGCGCCCGATGAAGTATTGGTGGCTTGGATTGCCCTTGCCTTGGCGCTGTCGGATTCTTTGAAAAATCTGTTGGGCGTGGCTGAAAACGAGGAAGCGGAAAATGAGTAACGCGTTGAAGTTTGTCGCGTCATGCCGTTTGCCTACGGAATGGGGCGAATTTACCATGCACGGCTTTGAAGAAGAGGGCGGGCAGGAACATGTCGCATTGACGATGGGCGATGTTTCAGACGGCCTGCCTGTGTTGTCGCGTATTCATTCCGAGTGCTTGACCGGCGATGCTTTATTTTCGGTGAAATGTGATTGTGGCCCTCAGCTTCAAGCGGCGATGCAAGCCGTTCAGAAAGAAGGGCGTGGCGTTATCGTATATTTGCGCCAAGAAGGCAGGGGCATTGGTTTGATAAACAAAATCCGTGCTTATCGTCTGCAAGATCAGGGCTTGGATACGGTTGAGGCCAATGTAGCGCTCGGCCTTCCTGTTGATGCGCGCGACTTCACTTTGGCTAAGCAGATTTATGATTGTCTGCATATTCGGGAGGTCAGATTGTTGACCAATAATCCTGAAAAAATCCAAACGTTGAAAGATTCCGGCATTAATGTGGTCGAACGGATTGCATTACATGTCGGCGAAAATGTGGAAAATGAGCGTTATCTGCATACTAAAGCGGATAAATTGGGGCATTTGATTTTTGATTGATAGATAGGCATAACGGTGTTTTTTGCGATTAAATAAAATATTCTATATTCTTTCAATGGGATATATTTTTATTTAAATAAAAACCTTGCGCGTAGCCTGATTTTTTGATTTAATGTCGGCTTATCGGGTGATTAGCTCAGTTGGTAGAGCGTCTG
>NZ_JBQCWY010000050.1:0-13171 GCF_051956955.1 Neisseria sp. P0021.S005
AGAACTCTTAACCGATCCGCAATGGCGTTTGCTTTGGATTACCGGCTTTCTCGGCAGCTTGACCACATTTTCAGGTTTTTCAGTGGAGATGGTGGGTTTGATGCAGGCGCAACGTTGGGGCATGGCTGCGATGGCAACCTGTCTGCATGTTTTTGGTTCGTTTGGTTTGACGGCGCTGGGGATTAAATTGGCGCAGATTTGGAAGTGAACAAAAATAACAGGGTGCAAAATTGCACCCTGTTATTTTTTATAGACATTTAATCAATGCCAATAGGCAAACAGACGGTTTCTTGACAATAGGTTTGGCCGGACTCGCTTAAGTGTGCCGGTTTGTAGGCGGCAAAGGTGTAGGTAAGGTCTGCGCGGAATGTGTCGGGATCAGCTTCGGCGGTGTCGCAGTTGAGGCCGGTGGGAATATCGAGGGCGACTTTCAGGCCGTCTGAATGATTGAGTTGGCGGCAGAGGGCAGCGATTTCTGCTGGAAGCGCGCCGCTGAAGCCTGTGCCGAATATGCCTTCGATAATGATGTCGTAGCCGTTTTTCAGACGGCCTTCCAGCTCTTGCTTGGTAATAAATTCAATATAGGGCAAACCGTTGAGGCGTTCGCGATTGGTTTGAGCTAAAGGGGAGAGGTTTTCTCCGAGTGAAAACAGAATGTCGATGTGCCAACCTTGCGCTTGCATATATCTTGCCATGACTAAGCCGTCGCCGCCGTTGTTGCCTTTGCCGCAAACGATCAGGGCGCGTCCGGCTTGAGGATGACGCTGCATGAGGTTTCGGGCGGCAGAGCTGCCGGCATTTTCCATCAGTTGGTCGAAGCTTGTGCCTTTATCGACGGCTGCTTGCTCGCGTTCGCGCATCTGGGCGGCGGTATAGACTTTCATGATCGGCTCTCTTTGCAGGAAGTTATTTGTCGGCAGTATTCATCAGGCGCAAGGCTTTCAGACGGCCTATTTCTTTTTGATATTCCACCAGTCCGATAAATGTGCTGTCTTGGCTGTACACACGGATGGGCTGCTCGGCGGAAATGTCTTCGGTAAACTGGGGGCGTTGGCCGTGTTTGAGCATGGTAACGGCGTAGTCGTTCAGCTCGAGTTTGGGAAAATGTTGCACCAAGACATCGCAAGGCAGCAGCAGGGCATCGCGTTCGGCTTCGTCCAATTCTGCCAAGGCTTTGAGCGTGTGGCTTTGGGCAATGGTAAAGCCGGCGGTTTCAGTACGGCGCAGGGCGGTCAGGTGGGCGAATGTGCCGATGTGTTTGGCGATGTCTTCGCTGAGGGTGCGGATGTAAGTGCCTTTGCTGCAACGTACGTCTATCACGGCTTTGGGTGCATTAAACTCAGTGATATCAATGGAGTAAATGGTGATGTCGCGCGCTTTGCGTTCGATAACGATGCCTTTGCGCGCGTATTCGTACAGCGGTTTGCCTTCGTGTTTGAGGGCGGAAAACATCGGCGGCACTTGGCGGATATCGCCCGTTAAGGCTTGGCAGGCCGTCTGAAATTCGGACAATGAAATATCGGCGCGTGCGGTGGCAATGATTTCGCCTTCGGCGTCGCCTGTACTGCTGGCTTCGCCCAGTTTCAGCGTGGCCGTATAGGCTTTGTCGGCATCAATCAGATATTGGGCAAACTTGGTCGCTTCACCGAAACAAACAGGTAGAAGCCCTGTAGCCAAAGGATCAAGTACGCCGGTATGCCCGGCTTTTTCGGCACGGAACAAGCGCCGCGCCTTTTGCAGGGCGGTATTGCTGGAAAGGCTTTCAGGTTTGTCGAGGAGAAGAACGCCGTTGACAGGGCGTTTGGTGGGTTTGGCTGTCATATTAAGTTGGGGGAGTGTTAATGTTTAGGCCGTCTGAAAGGGTTCAGACGGCCTGTGTGTTTTAATCAATCAGTCTTCAACCGGTTTTTCCGCCGCTACTTGGTCGATCAGGCTGGAAATACTCATGCCGCGTTCGAGTGATTCGTCGTATTTGAAGTGCAGCTCAGGCGTTTTGAAGAGTTTGATGCGTTTGGCCAATTCGCTGCGCAAATGACCTTTGGCGTGTTCCAAAGCTTCTTCGGTAATGTCGCGTGTGCTGTCGTCGAGGACGGTGTAGAACACGGTTGCGTGGCTGTAATCGCGGGTAACTTCGACTTCGTTGATGGTGATGAAGCCTGCGCGCGGGTCTTTCAGGCCGGTGCGGACGAGTTCGGCAAGCTCGCGCATGATTTGTTCTTTGACACGGTCTTGGCGGGCATAGCCACGTTGGGGTTTTCTCATGGTTTTCCTTGATGTATGGCAGGCTGTCGTTTTCAGACGGCCTGCGGTTTGGATTTTGAACAGCTGCCTATTATAACGGAGCGCGGTTTATTGTGCTTGAACCGAGAAAGGCATATCGATTTTTTGCCATTGCGCGCTTTCGTAGTCCAGCGCATCGGCGATGAGGGGGTGTTGCTCCAGCCATTGGGCGTTGATGCGCAAGATGAAGCTGTGGTTGTTTTCATCGATGCGAAGCTGGGTTTGCGGCGGCAAATCAAGCGGCAGGCGCGAGCGGCAGAAGAGGGCTGCCAGGCGCAGGGACAATACGGCACACCACATGATTTCGTTGTTACCGATAATGTCTGCCATTTTCTTAAGGTCGCCGCGATGGCCGATAACCAGTTGCGCCAAAATGGTTTGCTCTTTGCGTGAGAAGCCCGGCATATCGGCGTTTTCGAGAATGTAGGCGGAGTGTTTGTGATAACCGGTATGGGCAATATCCAAGCCGATTTCATGCAGACGGCCTGCGCGGCTGAGGTATTGGTTCCACAGGGCAAGTTCTTGAACGGTTACGTTTTTGGCGTGGCACAGGCTGTTCATGAAGGCTTGCGCGGTATCGGCAACGCGTTTGGCTTGGTTGAGGCTGACGTGGTAGCGTTTTTGGAACTCCGCCGTTGTCTGTTCGCGCATATCGACATTGAGGCTGCGGCCGATTAAGTCGTAGAACACGCCGTCGCGGAGGGCAGCCTCGGTAACGGTCATTTTGGTCAGCGAAAGCTCTTCAAAAGCGGCCATCATCACGGCCAATCCGCCTGCAAAAACTTCGATTCGTTCGGGTTTGAGGTTTTCAAATTTGGCTTTTTTAACCGAACCGGCTTCGATAATCCTATCGGCAAGATAACGCATGCCTTGGGCGGTAATGTCGGCTTCTTGCGGCAATTCGGCCGCCAAAACGTCGCGTATGGATTTGGCCGAACCGGACGTGCCGATGGCGAAATCCCAGCCGGTACGCTTCATCAGTTTGCTGATGCGCTGGATTTCGATACGCGCGGCGGAAACGGCGGCTTGGAAATCTTTGGCGGTCACTTTGTTTTGGAAGAAGCGCATGCTGTATGTTACGCAGCCCAAAGGCAGGCTTTCTGTGGTCAGCGGTTGCAAATCCGAGCCGATGACAAATTCGGTCGAACCGCCGCCGATGTCGATAACCAGCATTTTGTCGCCTTTAGGCGGCAGGGTATGCACTACGCCGGTATAAATAAGACGCGCTTCTTCGCGGCCGGCAATGACTTCGATGGGGAAACCCAGCGCCGCTTCGGCACGGGGCAGGAATTGGGCGATATTTTTGGCGACGCGGAAAGTGTTGGTGGCCACCACGCGCACGTTTTCAGGTTGGAATCCGCGCAGGCGTTCGCCAAATTTTGCCAAACATTCCAAGGCTTGTTCTTGAGAGGCTTCGCTCAGGTTTTTTTGTTCGTCCAAGCCGGCGGCAAAGCGTACCATTTGTTTGAAGGAGTCGATGACTTTCAGCTGGCCGTTGTTGTTTTCACAAATTTGCAGGCGGAAACTGTTGGAACCCAAGTCGACGGAGGCTAAAACGTTGGCGGGAGTGGTGGTCATAAAAAATACCGCTTGATTAGAAAAACCTAAATGTTACTTGAGGCGGTATCACTTGACAATAAAAGGAATACAGCTCTTTGATTCTGCTCATAGATGTATTTTATAATGCTGATTTTAAGCAAATATATCAAAGGCCGTCTGAACTTTTCAGACGGCCTAAAAAGAGAAACACATGAAATCGGAAAACCAAGATTTCTTATTTTTATCGCGCCGCCGCCTGTTGCAAGTCGGCGGAGCCATGCTTTTGACGCCTGCGA
This sequence comes from Neisseria sp. P0021.S005, assembly GCF_051956955.1. NCBI lineage: Bacteria > Pseudomonadati > Pseudomonadota > Betaproteobacteria > Neisseriales > Neisseriaceae > Neisseria > Neisseria sp. P0021.S005. The sequence goes on from NZ_JBQCWY010000050.1 coordinate 4,116, forward strand.
CCGCATGGGCGGGGGCGCAACGTGAAGAAACGCTGGCCGATGATGTGGCTTCCGTGATGCGCAGTTCGATTAATAGTGCCAGCCCTGCACGGCTGGTGTTTGCCGATTCGAGGGAAGGGGAACGTTGGTTGGCGGCGATGTCTTCCCGATTGGCACGCTTTATTCCCGATGAGGGCGAGCGCCGCCGTTTGTTGGTCAATATTCAATACGAAAGCAGTCGCGCCGGACTCAACACCCAAGTGATTCTGGGTTTGATTGAAGTGGAAAGCGCGTTTCGCCAATATGCCATCAGCGGAGTGGGCGCGCGCGGTTTGATGCAGGTGATGCCGTTTTGGAAAAACTATATCGGCAATCCGTCGCACAACCTTTTCGACATTCGCACCAATCTGCGCTATGGCTGCACTATTCTGCGCCATTACAACAATATCGAGAAAGGCAATATTGTCCGCGCTTTGGCAAGGTTTAACGGCAGCTTGGGCAGTAACAAATATCCGAATGCCGTGTTAGGCGCGTGGCGAAATAGATGGCAGTGGGGTTGATTGGGGATAATGGGATAGGGCAGATCTTGCGTGACGTTGTTTTTTGTTAAAACCGTTTTATACCGATGAAGCAGGTTTGCGATAAACGGCTTGCGATTTGACCCCATGCAATTCCTTTGAATCCTGTATAATCAGAAAATCTGTTAATTCACACTTTCAGACGGCCTTTCGCAAACTTAAGGCCGTCTGAAACATTATTTATGGCAAGAGATAACCGCATTCAAATGTTTCCGCACGAGTGGCGTGCCAGTACCACACTTTCCGGCGTTTACGCACTGCGTATGTTGGGGATGTTTTTGGTATTGCCTGTTTTGGCGATGTATGCCGCTTCGTTGCCCGGCGCAGAAAACAATAAAGCGCTGGTCGGTATGGCGATGGGTATTTATGGGCTGACACAGGCTTTGCTGCAGCTGCCTTTGGGCATGGCTTCTGATAAGTTCGGCCGTAAAAAAGTGATTTATGCCGGCCTGATTGTATTTGCGGCGGGTAGTTTTTTGGCCGCAGTTGCCGACAGCCTGCAGATGTTGGTTGCCGCGCGTGCCATTCAAGGTGCGGGTGCCGTCAGTGCGGCGGTAACGGCTTTGCTGGCGGATTTGACCCGTAATGAAGTGCGGACGCGTGCGATGGCGATGATCGGCCTGAGTATCGGCTTGACCTTTTCCGTCAGCCTGGTGCTTGCGCCGATGATTGCCAGCTTTATCGGCGTATCCGGCCTGTTTGCGCTGACCGGTATTCTGACTGTAATCAGTATCGGCGTAGTTGCCTGGATGACTCCTGATCCCGAAGTGTCAAAAATGCACGAAGACACGCAGGCGCAGCCTTCGCGTATGGGCGAGGTATTGAAAAACCGCCAACTGCTCAATCTCGACTTCGGTATTTTTGCCTTGCATGCGGCGCAAATGGCTTTATTTACCGCATTGCCGTTTGCCATGACGCAGTTGGGTTTGGAAAAAATCCATCACTGGCAAGTCTATCTGCCGTCAACCATTACCGGTCTGATTATTATGGTGCCGCTGATTATCGTCGGCGAAACGCGCAACAAACTCAAACAAGTGTTTATCCTTGGTATCGTCTGCATTGCCACGGCGCAAATCGGTCTGCTGTTTGGAATGCACTCGGTCTGGTTGATTACCGCTTATCTGATTGTTTACTTTATTGGTTTCAATGTATTGGAAGCCAGCCTGCCGTCTATGGTGTCAAAAATTGCTCCGTCCGATTTGAAAGGCACCGCGATGGGCGTGTATAACACCATGCAGTCGGTCGGCTTATTTGTCGGCGGCGCAACCGGTGGTTTATTGTTCCAAAAATACGGTTTTGTAGGCGTATTTGCCTTTTGTAGCGTATTGATGTTGCTGTGGCTGGTATTGGCAGTCATTTCGCCGGCACCAAAACCTGTCAAAAACCTCAGCTATCCGCTTAACGCCGAATGGCAACAAAATCCGGATTTGCTCTACCAAAAATTGACCGAAATTGAAGGCGTTGAAAGCATCAGCTTTAGCGCAGACAAACAAACCATTTATATCAAGGCCTTGCAAAAAGGATTCGACCAAGAGGCCGCCGAAAAAATTATCACAGGAGTGTAAAATGTCATTGAATAAAGTTATCCTCATCGGCCGCCTCGGCCGCGACCCGGAAGTCCGCTATATGCCCAACGGCGAGGCCGTCTGTAACTTCAGCGTTGCCACCAGTGAAACGTGGAACGACCGTAATGGCCAACGCGTAGAACGTACCGAATGGCACAATATCACCATGTACCGCAAACTCGCCGAGATCGCCGGTCAATACCTGCGTAAAGGCAGCCAAGTGTACCTGGAAGGCCGTATCCAAAGCCGTAAATACCAAGGAAAAGACGGCATCGAGCGCACCGCTTACGACATCATCGCCAACGAAATGAAAATGCTCGGCGGCCGCAACGACAACAGCGGCGGCGCACCATACGATGACGGCTACAACCAAGGCGGTCATTCAAGCCAAAGCAGTTACCAACAAGCGCCACAACAGCAATACCAATCTGCTCCAGCTCAAGAACCCCCAGCCGCCCCAGCCCGTCGTCCTGCTCCGGTACAACCGACTGCTCCGGTTGATGATATCGACGACGATATTCCCTTCTAATCATTGAACAATACAAAAGGCCGTCTGAAAAATATACTTTCAGACGGCCTGAGACCTTTGCAAAATTCCCCAAAATCCCCTAAATTCCTACTAAGACATTTAGGGGATTTTCCATGAGTACCTTCTTCCAGCAAACCGCCCAAGCCATGATTGCCAAACACATCGACCGCTTCCCACTATTGAAATTGGATCAAGTGATTGATTGGCAACCGATCGAACAGTACCTGAACCGTCAAAGAACCCGTTACCTTAGAGACCACCGCGGCCGTCCCGCCTATCCCCTGTTGTCCATGTTTAAAGCCGTCCTGCTCGGCCAATGGCACAGCCTCTCCGATCCCGAGCTCGAACACAGCCTCATCACCCGCATCGATTTCAACCTGTTTTGCCGTTTTGACGAACTGAGTATCCCCGATTACAGCACCTTATGCCGCTACCGCAACCGGCGGCGCAAGACGACACCCTGTCCGAATTGCTGGAACTGATCAACCGTCAACTGACCGAAAAAAAACTAAAAGTAGAGAAAGCATCCGCCGCCGTCATTGACGCCACCATTTTTCAGACCGCCGGCAGCAAACAGCGTCAGGCTATAGAAGTTGATGAGGAGGGACAAGTCAGTGGACAAACCACACCTAGTAAAGACAAAGATGCCCGTTGGACAAAGAAAAACGGCCTCTACAAACTTGGTTACAAACAACATACCCGCACCGATGAGGAAGGCTATATCGAGAAACTGCACATCACTCCCGCCAATACCCATGAGTACAACCACCTGTCGCCTTTACTGAAAGGGATAACCGAAGGTACGACCATCTATGCCGACAAAGGATACGACAGCAAGGAAAACCGGCAACATCTGAAAGAACATCAGTTGTTGGACGGCATTATGCGCAAAGCCCACCGCAACCGTCCGCTGACGGAAGCGCAAACCAAACGTAACCGATATTTGTCAAAAACCCGTTATGTGGTCGAACAAAGCTTCGGTACGCTGCACCGTAAATTCCGCTATGCCCGGGCAGCCTATTTCGGGCTGATTAAAGTGAGTGCGCAAAGCCATCTGAAGGCGATGCGTTTGAACCTGTTGAAAGCCGCCAACAGGCTAAGTGTGCCTGTTTGCGCCTAAAAGGCGGCCCGGATGCCTGATTATGGGGCGTTCGGGGAGGATTAAGGGGGTATTTGGGTAGAATCAGGAGGTATTGGGGGAGAGAAACAGCCGAAAATCTTTGTTTAGGTTCCGGCTGTCGAGGGAAGGGCTTTTTTGCAAAGGTCTCTGCTTGAATGGGTTTTTAGGCTGCCGTTACCGCCACCGGCTTCTCCGCTTGAGCGCTCGCCGGAACTTTTGCCCTGCCCGATGGCAGTCTCGGCTACGGCCATCAGGATGCCGCGGGTGCGGTTGAAGACGGTTTTATGGCGGTGTTTGTTCATGGCGGGGGTATCCGTAGTGTGTGCGGGGGTGGGGAAAGGCAGCCTGAAAACGAGAAAAGGGGGCAGGCTGCCTGCGATGTAAACACACAGCAACTTAATCCTAAACTCTATTCGTCATTCGCAAGCGGCGGCAAACCCAAAGTATCTGTTTGGCCGGTGTAGTAATCCACCCAGTTTTGCAGGTATTCGTAAGGGAAGTCCAAATCGTAGGCACGCATAAAGTCGAAGGGATCTTGGTATTCGCCTTCAGGCAGCGGCGCATCAAACAACGCTCCGTTGCCGCCGTTTGTGCCGTTCAGACTGCCGCCCGCCGCACCCACCACCGAAGCAATCGCCCCGGTCTGCGCTTTAATCTCTTCTTTAATGTGCTCGGGTAACAGGTTGGGATTGAATTTTCCCGTTGTCGGGTCAATCGCGGTATGGCCGTCGTCGTATTGTTTGGCCAGATACCCGGCCGCACGTTCGGCAGCAACAGCAGCGCTGTCGCCGGCAAGCGGGTCGGCGCCGTTGGCGTAGGCCAAGGCGGCACCGAGCATAAAGTGGCCGATTGCTTGCGCGGCTTCGTTTTTGTTTTCACCGTGGCCGAAGCGCTTGCCGATGGCGGCTGCAGCATACGGTGCCAACGTATTGGCCGCCAGCTGTAAATCACCCTGGCCGCCCAGGGTGCCGGTAATCAGGGTTTCGGCGGCGCTAAGCGCACGGCTTTTGCTGCCGCCTATGCCCCAGCTTCGGGCTTCTTGGTAGGCTTGGGCGTAGGCGGGGGAATGGGCCAGCATCTCCTGCTGCCGTTGTGCGTCGCTTAGGCTGAGGTAGTGTTCGTAGCTGCCGTCGTTACGCTCTTTCAGGCTGCCTTCGTGGGCGGCCTGTTGTTTTTCCAGCTCTTCGGCTGCCGCTTTGGCACGGTTGCCCCTATAGGTGCCGACGGCACTGTGGATGGCGGCAGTCGATTGGGCAATGGTTTGCTGTTTGTCGAGTAGGTTTTGCAGATCGGGAACGCTGTCGGCACCGTGATGGGCAGTGGCCGAATCGGTATGGATGCCTAGGGCGCGGGCACTGGTTTTTTTGCCGCCGATGGTGATGTTGCCTTCGCTGAGCAGCGAGCGGGTATAGCCTTGGCTGTTGCCGCTTTCATGTTGCGGCAGGGTGGGGCTGTAGTTGAAGCCTTTATTCATGTTCTGGCCGGCGGTTTGGGACGCACGACCAAAGGCGCTTTGATTGAAGCCGTTGCTTCCTTTCAGGCTGCCGCCGTAGCCGGCGCCGATGCCCATGCTGCTGGCGCTGTAGCTGCTTTCGTTGCGGATGTCTTCAAAGCTGAAACTGCGGGCGGTCAGTTCGTTGTGGTCTTTGTCTGCGGCAGAAGCGATGGCGCCGCCTTTAAGCCGGACGCTGTCGGCTGTGATGTGGTAGCCGCCTTCGCCGGCAAAGAGACCGCTCTGGCTGCCGACGTTAAAAGACAGCCTGAATATTTTTCAGACTGTCTTTTTGAAGAGATGGAAGTTATTTGTTTCTCAATATCTCAATAAGGGCGGCTTTGGACTGGTAGAAGTCCAAATCAAATAATGAAATGCCTAAATGTTTGCAATATTCTTCGATCATCTCCACAGTCAGCCTGTTTTTTTTGAGTCTTTCGGTATATTTTTCTGTCTGTTCAAACGGCAGCGGCGTGCCATATTCCATAAACTCGACACGACTGGTTTCTTTATGCAGCATAACATTTCTGGTTTCGCAGTCATGACGGGAAACCTGTTTGCTGCCCTCATACAGGGTAAATGAGACCGCACCGAATTCGTCTTTGCCAAAATATGGGCGTAAGTACATAGTCAATAATCTGATTTTCCACAGCAAGGCTTCATACGGCACACTTGAAAAGTCTGTGCCGTTCCGATTATTGTCTATTAGTAATGACCAATCAGACTGCGTTTCCAACAATAAATATTTGGATGATCCGGTAATCTCAAGCGGATTCAAGAAATCCAATTTCTGACTGAGGGTATATTCCTCATCCAAATACGATAGTTTCGGTTTTAAATTCTGATAAAAGTCGCTTAAATCCATTAATCTTTTCAAATAGAGATCCAGTGCTTTTTCAAATGGCGCGCCAATAAAATAAAACTGTTTCAGGCTTGGATGGCCGTCTTTTGCAAGAAAAAAATCTTTGTTTACATTCATCATCTAATCCACGGTTCTTAAAATTACAATAGCATCCGGATCATTACTCAATGCTCTCGATGCATGTCCGGCTCCACGGTTCGAACTGGCGCGATCGTATTCGATATAAATTCGTTTATTAGAATCACGCAAGGTGGCTTGGACATCCGGGCGGCAGATCCCTACCCGGCACATTTGGTTGTTTACCTGCTGTTGGTTGATCCTAATATCTTTCGCTGCGGCTGTGGCCGCTGGCTTTGCTTTGGTTGTAGTTGCCGGATACGCTCCATGCGGTACCGAGCGCGACTTAGGCGCGGATGCCGCCGCCGCTTTGTTTGCTCTCCTGTTCGACAGTGTCTTGCGGGCTTTCGATATAAAGGGTGCCGCCGACATCGGCGTCGATGCGTCGGGCATGGGCTTGGGCACCATTCAGCACGGTATTGCCCTTGCTGCTGAGCTGCAGTTTGTCCGATTGCAGCAGGGTGTTTTGATGGGTTTGGCTGTCCGAACGGTTTTTGCCTTTGCCGTAGGCGGCTTCGGCATAGATATAGACGCCGGTTTGGGCACCAACGGAAACCCCGACGCCGACCTGTACGCCGGCATTGCGGTTTTTGCCGTCCTGATGTTGGCTGTCTTGGGCCGACTGCAGCCGGATGTCGCGTGCGGAATCGAGGCGGATGGTGTCGCCCGCGGTAATGTTGCTGCCTTGGACGGTAATGTCGCCCTCGTGGCTGCGGATATTGATGTCGCCGCCGGCTTTCAGGCTGCTTTGCCGGCTTTGGCGGTAGTTTTGGTTTTGTTCTTTGCCGGCGGATTTAAAGCCGAAACCGGCTTCAACGGACAAGAGGACGGCGCCTTGTTGGCTAGACTTGCTTATTCAATCCACTCAGTTACAATTTTTCTAATTGATGTTTCTTGAATCTCAATTTGAACTCTCGTGTCCAACCCTATTCCATCCTGTATAGTTATTACCATAAAATTATTTAGTTTTGAAACTTCGCATTGATACCAAATACAGTATTCATCACTTCCTATAACGTGAGCTAAATAATTAGATAATCGTAATGCCTGCTCGTCATTCCCAGAAAATAATACCTCTTTCTCATCGAAGGATGAATAAACAAGCACTTCATTCATATCATGTTTTATTGATAGAATATATTCTTTTTTCATTCTGTAATCCTAATTATTTCGCCAGTAAATCTATTTTTAAATGACTGAATAGTTTCATAATACAACCCACCATTGGGATAACCTGCAGGATCACGGATTGCCACTACAGTTTTTCCTCCCCTTTGAGTGATTCCATCAATAACAACAGCATGTCTCTCCACAGGAGAGGTTTTGACTATTGCAATAGCGGGCTTTCCATGACTAAACCATTTGGCAGTATGCTCAATATTTACATTTCTATTATAGGAAGATTTTATACCATTATCTTTTAAAATTCTTTGCAATAGCGCAGGGGAACTTCCTTTTCCTAGAACATCTGGCGGATATATCTTTAATAAATCATATAAAGGAACGTTTCGTTTTAGTGTGTTTAAAAGCATACCACATGAATGTTGTCCACAAGTTACTGACTGATTAGGTTGAACAAGCACTCCTCCGCGAGTATTCGTTCTCTTAATAAATTTTCCCGAATTATCCATTACTTGTTTAGCTGCGTATGTAGCATCGGAACCAATAGGAGTCATAACTTTTTGAGAGATATCTCCTATTTCCCTAACAACAGGAACAGGCACTTTCAATGCCGAAGACGACAGACTGCTTGGCCCGAATTTGAGTTTGCCGTTTTTGCTTAAATTCCCGGCACTCTTCACTACCTTTGCGGCGGCACGCGAGCGGACAATGGCAGATGCCGTCCCGCCGCTGACAACCATAAATGCTGCATTGGTTCCAACCCGGGCATCAAACATTGCGTCCATTCTGCCTGCAAGTTGCGGATCGTTGATATATGCTTCGTCGCGAACCGCTTTCCAGTTTTCGTAGGACATCACAACTTTGTTGACTGTTTGCACGGGACTGGAAACGGCTTCGGCCAATGGAACAATGGTATTGTCCCACGGGTGGCGTATGCCCTCCCATGTGCCTACAACAATCTCTTTGGCTGCCAGATAGGATGCTTCTAATTCATAGGCTTCGTAAGAGCGGATGTAAAGGTCTTTGCCCTTTGGATTGTTTTGGTAGATCTTATCTGCTCTGGCTCTCAGGCTTCGTTCGCCGGGTGTGAATCCGTCTAAACGGTTTAGGGCATTATTCTCCACCGCATTCTGCCCCAACACGCCCCCTACCTGTGCGTTGAACAGGGCATTGGTGTTTGCGCCGTTGGTGCCGTTCAGGATGCCTCCGGCGGCACCGACTACCGAAGCAACCGCACCGGTCTGCGCTTTGATCTCTTCTTTGATGTGTTCGGGTAACAGGTTGGGATTGAATTTCCCCGTTATCGGGTCGATGGCAGTGCGGCCGTCGTCGTATTGTTTGGCCAGGTATTCGGCTGCGCGTTCGGCGGCAACGGCGGCGCTGCCGCCGGCCAGCGGGTCGGCGCCGTTGGCGTAGGCTAAGGCGGCACCGAGCATAAAGTGGCTGATTGCTTGCGCGGCTTCGTTTTTGTTTTCACCGTGGCCGAAGCGCTTGCCGATGGCGGCTGCGGCATACGGTGCCAACGTATTGGCCGCCAGCTGTAAATCACCCTGGCCGCCCAATGCGCCGGTAATCAGGGTTTCGGCGGCGCTAAGCGCACGGCTTTTGCTGCCGCCTATGCCCCAGCTTCGGGCTTCTTGGTAGGCTTGGGCGTAGGCGGGGGAATGGGCCAGCATCTCCTGCTGCCGTTGT
>NZ_JBQCWY010000051.1:0-12846 GCF_051956955.1 Neisseria sp. P0021.S005
CCAACAAAGCCATGCCCATAAAGGGTTTGAATGTAGAACCCGGCGGATAAAGGCCTTGGGTAACGCGGTTGATCAAAGGCTTTTTCCAATCGTCATTCAGCATTTTCCAAGTGTCGCTGTCGATGCCATCAATAAAGAGGTTGGGATCGAAGGAAGGTTTGGAAACAAATGCCAAAACAGTACCGTCTTGCGGATTGATGGCCACCAATGCGCCACGGCGGTCGCCCAAGATGCGGTCGGCTTCCTGCTGCATGCGGATATCCATGCCTAGGCGCAAGGTTTGCCCCATTTTGGACGGGACATTTTTCAATATGCGGACGATATTGCCGTAAGCGTCTTTTTCGACTTCCTGATAGCCTGGGATGCCATGAAGCTGGTGTTCGTAATATTTTTCCAAGCCTGATTTGCCGATATGCGTACTGCCGCGATAGAGGGCAGTCAGGCCTTCTTCTTCCAGAATTTCTTTGTCTTTATCGCTAATACGGCCGATGTAGCCTAAGAAATGGGAGGTCAGCTTGCCGTAAGGATATTCGCGAAATGTGCGTGAGTTGACCTCTACGCCTTTGAATTCGCGCAGATGCACGGACAAACGGGCTGCCTCTTCATCGGTCAGCCTGAGCTTGAGTGGGATATTTTCAAATTTTCGATAGCTTTCGCGGTATTTTTTGAAGCGTTTTAAATCTGTCGGCGTGATATCGACGTATTTTTTCAATGCTTCAATGACATCTTCCATCTTACCTTCGATGCGGCTGGGAATAACTTCGAGCGAAAAGACTGGATAGTTTTTGGCCAAAGGAACGCCGTTGATATCGACGATTTCGCCACGTACGGGCGGAGTTGGAATCAGGGTGATGCGGTTACTCGATGCCTGACCGGAAAACTCATTGTGTTGAGTCACTTGCAAGTAAAAGAACCGCGCCAGCAAGATGGAAAAGAAGATGACAATCAGGACAAAAGCAACGAGCAGGCGCAATAAAGCGTCGGCTTGTGCAGCCTGAGCAGAAGGTTTTTTGGTATGTTGACCACCGGAAAGACGGCGTGGAAGAATCGGTTTCATCTTTTCAGTGGGAGCGGTAAATACGGGTCACAATCAGCATCAGCTGGCTGAGTATCGGCCAAAGCAATGCGCCGACAAATGGGGCAACAAAGCCTTGCAAAGTAATGACCTGATGATTGAGGAACAGACGGGCAACAGTTAAGACGGCCTGATTGAGAAGCAGCGCAGCCAAGACAGCGGCCAATTGCATAATATGGCCGTAAAGCATGATTTGGCGGCGGCGGTTTAAGATGAAATAAGTCATCACGACGTAAGACAGGGCATGTAATCCCAAAGTCGCGGCGGTTGCTGCATCGACAATCAGACCGATGGCAAAAGCCAGTCCCATGCCTGCGCGTTGCGGTTGGTGCAATGCCCAATACAGTAACATCAGTGCCGTCATTTCAGGCAGCCAGAAGAATCCGTCAAAGGAAAACGGCATAAAGTCCAGTATCATCATCACAATGAGACTGGCCGCCATGATGTGCAGCGGTACTGCACGGTAAGAATCGTCAAAATCGTTCATGAAATCAGCGTGGGGAAGAAGGGCCGGAAGAAAGTACCAAGACAAAACGGCTGCTGCGTAAAGCGGCCAAAGGCGTCAGTTGCGTATCGTAATAAGGCGTTCCCGATGCGCGAACAACCTTGCTGACGGTTGCAACGGGAATCCCCGCCGGATAAGTACCATCCAAACCAGAAGTCAGCAGAATATCGCCGGGTTTCAAGTCTGAGCCGGTTGGGAAATAGCGCAAATCCAAACCGTTGCCATTGCCGTATGCCAAGTTGCGTTCGCCGGTACGGCTGACGGCTATGGGGACAATGCTTTGTCCGCTTGAGATCAGTTCAATTTCCGCGCTTTGTGTGTGGACTTGTGTCAACAGGCCAATCAAACCGCTTTGATCGATGACCGCATCGCCAACTTTCAAGCCATCTTGGCTGCCCTTGCCGATAATCAGTCTTTCGGAAAGCGGATCTTTACCATTGGAAATGACTTCCGCACCGATAACGTTGTGAATGCCTTTTTGTTGCAAACCGTACAGTTTTTTCAATTCGCGCAATTCATCGGTATTGACTTTATCCCGCTGCAAATCGATTTTCAGACGGCCATTTTCTTCCAAAAGCCGGCGGTTCTGTTCCAAGAGCTCAGATTTGGACTGGGAGAGGTCGGCAAAATATTGATAAAGTTGAACAGGTTGATTCGCCAGCCATTGAACAGGATAGAGCATGGGCATTACTGCCGCACGTACAGGCTGCATCAATGAAAAGCGGTAATCGGCCACCATCAGGCCGGCAGCCAGCGTGATATAAACGACAAAACGAGGCAACAGCTTAGGGCCTTTTGCCTCGTCAAAGCGCAAAGAAGAGCGTTCCATAACCATCTACCTTATGGGTTTTCCGTGAATACGGTATCCCATTTGCCGATATAGTCCAAAGCCTTACCGGCGCCATAGGCAACGCAGTTCAGAGGCTGGTCGGCAATACCGACGGGCAGGCCGGTTGCATCGGCTAAGACGGTATCAATACCGTGCAGAAGCGCGCCGCCGCCGGTCAGCATAATGCCTCGGTCGGCAATGTCGCCGGCCAGTTCGGGTGGAGCCTGTTCCAAAGCCAGACGGACGGCACGGATGATTTGATTTACCGTTTCACTCAATGCTTCACGGATTTCATTTGATGTAACCGCCAAGGATTTAGGCGTGCCTTCAGCCAGATCACGGCCTTTAATGCGCATGGCTGTTTCGGTTTCAAAGCCCGATGCAGAGCCGATTTGTTTCTTCAATTCTTCTGCCGTAGCTTCACCAATCAAGACACCGCGATGACGGCGCAGGTAATGGATGATGCTTTTATCGAATTCATCGCCGGCTGCGCGGACAGAAGCAGAATAGGCCATGCCGCCCAGTGAAAGAATACCGATTTCAGTCGTACCGCCGCCAATATCGACAATCATCGAACCTGCCGCATCTTCAATCGGCAAGCCTGCGCCTAAAGCGGCAGCCATCGGTTCTTCAATCAAATGTACGCTTGCCGCGCCGGCGGCAAACGCTGAATCCAAAATCGCTTTACGTTCCACTTGGGTAGAGCCGCCCGGAACACAGATAACCACACGAGGCGGAACCAAAGACCGTCCTTCGGTGGCTTTTTTAATCAACATACCCAGCATACGCTCGGTAATCACAAAATCAGCAATCACGCCGTCCCTCATCGGGCGGACGATTTCAATATTGCGCGGCGCACGGCCCTGCATTTTTTTGGCTTCCGTGCCCACAGCCATAATTTTACTTTTATTGCCTGCGCCGGATTGAATCGCAACCATAGACGGTTCATCCAAAACAATCCCTTTGCCGCGTACAAAAATCAGCGTGTTGGCCGTGCCCAAGTCGATGGCAATATCATTGGAGAGGAAACGAGATAAAAGACGAAACATAGGATTCCTGAAATTCCGGCCCAGCCCGGATGTGTTTAGCATTATTTAAAATAAGAAAAACAGGTACACGGTTTAAGACGGATAAATGCCCCCTTAAAAGGCCGTCTGAATTAAAACACCATGCCAACCTGTTTGGTTTTCGGTTATAATTCTTCGCTTCATAGAAGACGAAATGCAATGATACCCCAAACCTAAGAGGCATTGCTATCAGACAAGGATTTTTTATGGCTTTAAGCTTAAATGATGTGGAAAAAATCGCAAAACTCTCGCGCCTCACTTTAACGGACGAAGAAAAAAACAAAACGCTTGCCGAGTTGAACGACATTTTCGCCATGGTTGAAAACATGCAAAGCGTCAATACCGACGGCATTGAACCCATGGCGCATCCGCACGAAGCCGCTTTGCGCCTGCGCGAAGATAAAGTGACTGAAACCGATCATGCCGCAGAATATCAGGCTGTTGCCCCCGAAGTGCGCAACCGACTGTATATCGTTCCTCAAGTGATTGAAGAATAAGGTTTCAGATGGCCTTTGCTTATCGGCAAGCCCCTATTGCAAGGCCGTCTGAAAGGATACTTTGTTCAGACGGCCCGATTTATTGATTTAAACGGATGTTTTCAATATCTGTTTTGAAAGCAAAAACTGTTTTATAGAAAGTACGGCACAATGACCGCTTACACGCTCAAACAAGCCAGCAGCCTGCTGCAATCCAAACAAATTTCCGCAGTCGAATTGGCGACCGAATATTTGGCCGCTATTGCTGCGAAAAACCCTGCCATCAACGGCTATGTGACCATCGATCAAGATAAGACCCTTGCTGAGGCCAAAGCAGCCGATGCGCGTATCGCAGCCGGCAATGCAACGGCTTTGACCGGTGTGCCGGTTGCTTATAAAGATATTTTCTGCCAAACAGGTTGGCGCAGTGCATGCAGCTCCAAAATGTTGGATAACTTTGTTTCTCCTTATACTGCCACTGTGGTGCAAAACCTGTTGGATGCCGGCATGGTGACTCTCGGCCGTACCAATATGGACGAATTTGCCATGGGTTCGACCAATGAGACTTCATTCTACGGCGCAACCAAAAACCCATGGAATCTTGAGCATGTTCCCGGCGGTTCGTCAGGCGGTTCGGCTGCTGTGATTGCGGCGCGTTTGGCACCGGCTGCGTTAGGTTCGGATACCGGCGGTTCTATCCGCCAGCCAGCATCGCATTGTGGCATTACCGGCATCAAGCCGACTTACGGTACGGTTTCACGCTTTGGTATGGTTGCTTATGCTTCCAGCTTTGACCAAGCCGGTCCTATGGCGCAAACGGCCGAAGACTGCGCGATTTTGTTGAACGCCATGGCCAGCTTTGACGAGCGCGATTCCACCAGCTTGGAGCGCGACAAAGAAGACTACACCCGTGATTTGGACAAGCCGCTCAAAGGTTTGAAAATCGGTTTGCCTAAAGAATATTTCGGCGAAGGCGCGGATGCCGATGTTCAGACGGCCTTGCAAAGTGTTATCGATTTGCTCAAAGCTCAAGGCGCAGAGACTGTTGAAGTTTCCCTGCCGCAAACATCATTGTCGATTCCTGCTTATTACGTTCTCGCCTCTGCGGAAGCAAGTACCAACTTATCCCGTTTTGACGGCGTACGTTATGGCCACCGTGCGGCGCAATTCGGCGATTTGGAAGAAATGTATAGTAACACCCGTGCCGAAGGTTTCGGCAGCGAGGTTAAGCGCCGTATCATGATCGGTACTTATGTATTGAGTCATGGTTACTACGATGCTTATTATCTGAAAGCGCAAAAACTGCGTCGTCTGGTTGCCAATGATTTTCAGACGGCCTTTGGTCAATGTGATTTCATTTTGGCGCCGACTGCACCGACTGCCGCGCCAAAACTCGGCAGCGACATTCACGACCCTGTACAAATGTACTTGTCCGATATTTACACCATCGCCGTGAACCTTGCCGGTTTGCCCGCATTGACTCTGCCAGCCGGTTTCAGCGCAAACGGCCTGCCGATTGGTGTGCAATTTATCGGCAACTATTTCTCCGAAGCCAAAATTTTGGGTGCCGCACATCAGGTTCAGCTGAGCAGCGATTGGCACACCAAAGCGCCGGAATAATGTTTTAGGGCCTTGATGATTCAAGGCCGTCTGAAAATAAACCATATAAAAGCGCCTGAATGTATTGAGGTGCTGCATATTGTAGATATTTAAAAACATGACAGCCACCGACTTCATTCAAATCATTGGGACAGCTGCGTTTGCCATTTCAGGCTATTTGGTCGGCTACAACAAGCGGTTGGATGTGCTCGGTGTCGTCATTACTGCGTTACTGACGGCTGTCGGCGGCGGCATGATACGCGATGGCTTGGTTGGCCGGATTCCGCAAGTGTTTTTGCAAACCGATGCGCTGATTGTTGTGTTTGCTACGCTTGCTATCGCATGGTTGATAAGGGTGCAACGTTATCGCAGCACCTATTTGGCCGCTGCTTTTATTATTGCCGATGCCATTGGTTTGGCAGCGTTCAGCATTACCGGTGCACAAATCGGTATGGCTTTGCAGCTTAATCTGTTCGGCGTTATTTCTTTGGCTTTTGTGACTGCCGTTGGTGGCGGTATTGCGCGCGATATTTTGGTCAATGATGTACCGATGATTTTGCGTACCGACCTTTACGGCAGCGTGGCTATTTTGATTGGCGGGCTGATTTATCTGTTCGGGCATTTGGGCTGGATTAATATTTTTACGTTAAACCTGCTCTTTGCCGGCGGATTGTTGTTCCGTCTGACTGCATACCATTTCCATTGGCAACTGCCCGGTTTCCAACGCCGCAGGAAATAAACTTATCTTACAGGCGGCCTGTTATGGTTTTTTATTCAGGCCGTCTGAAAAACGAATCACTCATTTAACCGATTAACTTTTTTTTCGACAGAAAGACCCTTATGACTTGGGAAACCGTAATCGGACTGGAAATCCACGTCCAACTCAACACCCAATCCAAAATCTTCAGCGGCGCATCCACTGCATTCGGTGCCGAACCTAATGCCCATGCCAGCGTGGTTGAGTGTGCGTTGCCGGGCGTATTGCCGGTAATGAACCGCGAAGTCGTCGAAAAAGCCATCAAACTCGGTTTGGCTTTGGATGCGAAAATTAATCAGAAAAACGTGTTCGACCGTAAAAACTATTTCTATCCTGATTTACCGAAAGGCTATCAAATCAGTCAGTTGGATTTGCCGATTGTTGAGCATGGCAAATTGGAAATCGTAGTGGGTGACGAGGTTAAAACCATCAATGTTACCCGTGCGCACATGGAAGAAGATGCGGGTAAATCCGTACATGAAGGTTTGAACGGTGCTACCGGTATCGACTTGAACCGTGCCGGTACGCCTTTGTTGGAAGTTGTCTCCGAGCCTGAAATGCGTTCCGCAGCCGAAGCTGTGGCATATGCTAAAGCGTTGCATGGTTTAGTGACTTGGCTGGATATTTGCGACGGTAATATGGCGGAAGGTTCGTTCCGTGTTGATGCCAACGTTTCTGTACGTCCAAAAGGTCAGGCCGAGTTCGGTACACGCCGTGAAATCAAAAACCTCAACTCTTTCCGCTTCTTGGAACAAGCCATCAATTATGAAGTGGAAGCGCAAATCGAAATTTTGGAAGATGGTGGTAAAGTACAGCAGGCAACCATGCTGTTTGATCCTGAAAAAGGCGAAACCCGTGTGATGCGTTTGAAAGAGGATGCGCACGATTACCGCTATTTCCCGGATCCGGATTTGCTGCCGGTCATTATTTCAGACGGCCAATTGCAAAAGGCCAAAGAGCAAATGCCTGAGTTGCCGCATGAAATGGCGGCGCGTTTTGTTGCCGATTACGGCGTGTCTGACTATGATGCGCGCCTGTTGACTGCCAGCCGCGCCCAAGCTGCCTATTTTGAAGAAGCGGCCAAAGCCTGCGGCCAAGGTAAATTGACGGCGAACTGGATGAACGGCGAGCTTGCCGCTACCTTGAACAAAGAAGGTTTGGAATTGGCTGAAAGCCCGATTACAGCTCCACGCCTTGCCGAGTTGGTTGCTAAAGTTGCAGATGGAACATTAAGCAGCAAATTGGCGAAAAAAGCTTTTGAAGCGATGTGGGCTGAGCCTGAAGCAGGTATTGCCGAAATCATCGAAAAACATGGTTTGCAACAGATTACTGACACTGGCGCAATTGAAGCGATGGTGGATGAAGTGTTGGCAAACAATGCGAAAGCCATTGAGCAATTCCGTTCCGGTAATGAAAAAGCCTTAAATGCGATTGTCGGCCAAGTGATGAAAGCAAGTAAAGGCAAGGCCAATCCGGCTCAGGTTCAAGAGTTGATTAAAGCCAAATTGGCTTGATAGATAGGATAGGCCGTCTGAAAACAGGTTTTATTTTCAGACGGCCTTTGTTTTTGATAATAAATTTATTCTAAATACCATGACACATACCATTACCTTACCAGATCAAACTACATTTACGGCGAATGAGG
The DNA here is from genome assembly GCF_051956955.1 of Neisseria sp. P0021.S005. Classification (NCBI taxonomy): domain Bacteria; kingdom Pseudomonadati; phylum Pseudomonadota; class Betaproteobacteria; order Neisseriales; family Neisseriaceae; genus Neisseria; species Neisseria sp. P0021.S005. Next base: position 7,954 of record NZ_JBQCWY010000051.1, read on the forward strand.
ACGAAACTGTTCTTGCTGCCGCAACCCGTCAGAATTTAAATTTGCCTCATTCTTGCAAAAGTGGTGCCTGCGGGCAGTGTAAGGCTGAGTTGATTAGTGGCGAATTTGAAATGGGCAAACATATTGATAAAGCCATCAGTGAAGAAGAAAAAGCACAAGGTAAAGTGTTATTGTGCTGTACCACTGCAAAGAGCGACCTCAAAATCAATGTGCCGGGTTTTAATCAAAATGCTTTGCCGGTGCGCACTTTGCCTGTACGCATTGAAACGATTGAAATCAAACATGATGTTGCTTTGTTGCGATTGGCTTTGCCTAAAGCGCCGTCATTTGCATTTTATGCCGGACAATATATTGATTTGCTGCTTCCCGGCAATATCAGCCGCAGCTATTCAATTGCCAATTCTCCTGACCAAGAAGGTGTTTTGGACCTGCATATCCGCAAACGTGAAAACGGCGTATGCTCAGAAATGATTTTTGGTGCCGAGCCTAAAATCAAAGAAAAAGGCATTGTCCGCGTTAAAGGGCCATTAGGTACATTCACTTTGCAACAGGACAGCAATAAACCGATTGTTTTGTTGGCAACGGGTACAGGTTACGCACCTATCCGCAGCATCTTGCTTGATTTGATTCATCAGAATAGCGAACGTCAGGTTCATTTTTACTGGGGAGCACGTCAGCAGGAGGATTTGTACGCATTGGAAGAAGCAGAAGCATTAATAGACCGTCTGAAAAATGCGAAATTCTCGCCTGTTCTTTCTAAGCCTGATTCCGATTGGAAAGGGGAGAATGGGTACGTGCAAAATGTTGCCGCACAAAATTATCCTGATTTGAGCCAATACGAAGTTTATGCTTGTGGGTCACCAGCTATGACCGAGAGTGCGCAAAGTTTGCTGACTCAAAATTGCGCTTTACCGGAAGATGCCTTCTTCTGTGATGCTTTTTCACCGGCATAGGAATATATTTTACGGAATTCATATGTTTGGATAAGGGTATTTAGCATAGGGTTTGACGACAATTCGTTTGAAGAAGAGAGTGTGTTTTTGCACACTCTTTTTTTATACAGTAATTTTCAAAAAATATTTTTATCTTTAAGTAAAGACTATTCTGTTTGTTATCAAACATTAACTTGATTATCTATCATCAAGAAAAAGGCCGTCTGAATCTTTCAGACGGCCTTTGTTTTAAAGATAATATTAGCTACCAATCAGTTTCAAACGTTGACCGGGAGATACGGTACGGGTATTGCGGTTCCAACGGCGGATATCGTTAATATCAACATTGAAACGGCTGGCGATGGTGTTCAGGGTATCGCCTTTACGTACAGTGTAGGAAACGTTTTGAACCGGGTTGCTGCGGACTTTTGCCGGAGTAGCTGTAACACGGAGGATTTGGCCTTTTCTGATATTGTTGCCTTTGATGTTGTTGGCAATAATCAAATCAGCTACGCTCAAGTTGTAACGTTTGGAGATATTAAACAACGTATCACCATCTTCCACACGGTGTGTGCCTGCTGCAAGTGCTGCAGTTTGTGTGTTTTGTTGGCCATTTACACGGGCAAGACGCGCATTGATGCGTTGTTGTTGTTTAGCGGTATTGGCTGCGATACGTGCTGTACGAGCGCTTTCGGCAGTCACAACAGTTTGAACTTGTTTGGCTTCAGAAGTCGCTTCAGCAACAGTCGCTGCAGGTTCCTCCGCAGGTTGGCTTTGTACCAAAGCCATCAGGTCATCATGCTCTTCTTGAACCGGAGCAACAGCAACAGATTCAACTGCTGGAGTAGGGGCTACATCGTTTGCGGCAACAGTCGGTGCAGTCAAGTCGGCAGGGATAGCTGCTTTTGGTGCTTCAGCAACATTTGTGGCAGCAGGCTCAGCAGTAATATGGGTCATGGCTACAATAGGGGCGGCTACTTCCGCACTTGCAACTTGAGGCTGCGCCTTGGTTTCTGTTACCGCTACGGAAGTAACGTTTTCAGTTTTGCTGCGTGCAATAAAGTCAACCGGTTTGCTGGACTGTGGAACAACAGGAGCAACAATATTGGTCACGGTAGTTTGAGCAACTTTAACCGGTTCTGCTACGCTTGAAGCAATAATCGGCGACATAGCCGGCATATTGGATTGGTAAGTATCCGGCGTATTGTCTTTGTCGATAAAGTTAATAATGTCTTGACTTTGGGTAACTGAGTTTTTAGCCACCAAAATGCTGCGGCCTTCAGAAATGGCGCTACCGCTCAGGCCGTTGAGGCGTTTGAGTTCGGCTACGCTCATGCCGGTATCGTTGGCAATGGCGTTAAGCTTCTTGTTGCCCAAAGAAGTATAAATATCCCAAGACATCAGGGTATCTGGATTGGCATTGCGGTAGTTCTTTTCAAATGCAGAAACCGCAGAAACCGGCAACAACAGGCGACGATTGTTTTTAGGGATAAATACCGGGGCATTGAAACCTGGGTTGAGTGCCAACAGTTCGCTTTCGCTGATGTTTGCAAAACGAGCGATTGTGCTGTTATCAATAGGTTTGTCGATGCTGACAGATTTGAAATACGGCTGATTGCTGATTTCGCTGATATTCATACCGAAGGTTTGCGGATTGGCAACGATATTGCGTACTGCCAATAGTTTTGGAACGTAGTTGCGTGTTTCGTTCGGCATACGCAGGTTTTCGTATGTTGGTTCCAAACCTTGCGCACGGGCGCGGTTTACGGCACGGCCGACGTTACCTTCGCCCCAGTTGTAAGCGGCAAGCGCCAAAGACCAGTCGCCGAACATACCGTGCAGGTATTGCAGGTAGTTCAATGCAGCATCGGTAGCGGCGTAAACGTCGTGGCGGCCGTCATACAAAGGCGTTTTTTCCAAGCCGAAGTGGCGGCCGGTAGCCGGCATAAATTGCCACAGGCCGGATGCGCCGACGTGTGATTTGGCTTTGGTTACGAATGCGCTTTCAATGAAGGGCAGCAAAGCGATTTCGGCGGGCATATTGCGTTTTTTAACTTCATTGGCAATATGGTACATATAAGGTTTGCTGCGGGAGATGGTGCGGTCGAAATATGCACTGTTTGCAGCAAATTTGTTTTCATGGCGGCGAACCAGTTCTGTATTGACTTCGTTGATGCGGAAGTCTTTACGCAACGATGCCCATAAGCTGCCGGAGCCGAAGGTTTGTGCTTTGGCTTGGTCGAGCAGGGCGGAGTTGAGGCGCATCATGGCCATGCCGACTTGGTTGGGTGTAGCGTTTTGTGCGTAGGCTGTGGCGGAAACCGCCGACAGGCTTGAAACGGTCAGAGCGATGGTTTTTAGTTTTGCCATAGTAAATAAAGTTATCAAATATATAATAAAATTTCGTCTTTTTGATAGTATCGTTTCAGCATTTAAACGTCAAGTCGAGCAGGGAATTTGCTTGTGTGATGTGGCCGTGGTGTTAAAATTCTGTCACACAAGTCGGGATGCATAGGGGGCCTTTAATGGAAGTTTTTTTTATGCAAACGCCAATGGGACAATATCTTGCTCAAAAAGAGGCGGATTTTTTCAGACGGCATTTGCAGTATTTGAATAGGCAGGTGGCGGTTCAATTGGGCGGTGTATGGCAGAGGCCGTCTGAAAACATGCTTGTAGTGCCTCGCGATGTGCGGATGGATGCTGAAATGTTGGCATTTGAAACGCATTCCGTGGATGTGTTATTGATGCCCCATCTTTTGGAAGTTTCATCTGCAGATTTGGTGTTGCAAGAGGCGTTTAGGATATTAAAACCTGAAGGCAGATTGATTTTGACGGGGTTCAACCCTAAATCTTTGTGGGGGTTGAGCTCTTGGTTTGATGGGGAAAAGCTGCCTTTGAAATCTCAATGCTTGGCTCTGGCTGAGTTGAAACGAAAAATTGCGGATATTGGTTTTGAAATAGAATATGGGCAGTTTATGGATTATCTGCCTGCTGTGAATTCGCCTTCTGCTTTGAAGTTTTGGCGGTTTATGGAAAAGGCAGGGGATAGGTGGTGGCCGCAGTGTGCAGCGGTTTATGGGATGGTGTTAACGAAACATTTGATTGGTGTCCATCCTTTGCCTGAATTGGAATCTGCATTTGATGGCAATACGGTTGCTTTAAGTACGGCACGTTTGGCCGAATAGTTTTCAGACGGCCTGTATATTAATGATGAATTTGGAGAATAACGATGCCTGAATTACCTGAAGTGGAAACGACTTTACGCGGAATCGCGCCTCATATTGATGGCAAGAAGATAGAAAAAGTCATTATTCGCCAGTTTAAATTGAGATGGCCTATTCATCCAAACTTGGCGCAAATTTTGGCTGGGCACAAAGTTTTGGCATGCAGTCGGCGTGCGAAGTATTTGATTATTACTTTTGAAACGGGTATTTTACTTATTCATTTGGGTATGTCCGGAAGTTTGCGGATTTTTACCGCCGATGATGAGCGCATCGCCACGCCGGATAAGCATGATCATTTAGATTTTGTATTTGATGACGGCACCGTATTGCGTTATCACGATCCGCGTAAATTTGGTGCGGTATTGTGGTATGAGGGTATTGCCGAGCATCATCCGCTGTTGGAAAAACTGGGGCCGGAGCCGCTCTCGGACGATTTTGATGCAAATTACCTGTATCAGAAATTGAAAACCCAAAAGCGTGCAGTCAAATTAGCGCTGATGGATAATGCGGTGGTGGTTGGTGTTGGCAATATTTATGCGAATGAAAGTCTGTTTAAGGCAGGTATTTCGCCATTGCATCCGGCAAATAAGCTGACCAAGAAAGAATGCGCATTATTGGTGGAAACCGTTAAAGCGGTTCTGCAAAGGGCGATTGCAACGGGCGGCAGTACGCTGCGGGACTTTGTCAATAGCGATGGCAAAAGCGGCTACTTTCAGCAGGAATATACGGTCTATGGC
>NZ_JBQCWY010000052.1:0-12682 GCF_051956955.1 Neisseria sp. P0021.S005
GATCGGTGCGTTTGAAGAAAATGCCTTTAGATGTACCGCCGCGGTAGTAAACGGCTGGAATTTTAATTTGCGGCATTTCGAGTTCTCCTTTGTATTTCTAGTATGGTTTTTTCAGACGGCCTCTCAAACATTCGAGGCCGTCTGAAAACCTTTTTGAGCGTAGCCCGGACATTTTGATCATGCCCGATTTACCTTACGCTGCATTTCCTTCTAAAAAGTCTTGTGCGAAACGTTGCAACACACCACCGGCTTCATATACCAATACTTCTTCTGCAGTATCGAGGCGGCAGGTAACCGGAACTTTGACAGTTTCGCCGTTTTTACGGTGAATCACGAGAGTCAGGTCGCAGCGCGGTGTGCGTTCGCCGACCACGTCGTAGGTTTCCGTACCGTCCAGTTTCAGGGTGTGGCGGTTAGTACCCGGTTTGAATTGCAGCGGCAACACGCCCATACCGATCAAGTTGGTGCGGTGGATACGCTCGAAGCCTTCGGCAACAATCGCTTCCACGCCGGCGAGGCGTACGCCTTTTGCAGCCCAGTCGCGGCTTGAGCCTTGACCGTAGTCCGCACCGGCAATGATGATGAGCGGCTGTTTGCGGTTCATATAGGTTTCGATGGCTTCCCACATGCGCATGGTTTTACCTTCGGGTTCAACGCGTGCCAGCGAACCTTGGCGTACGCTGCCGTCTTCGTTTCTCACCATTTCGTTAAACAGTTTCGGATTGGCGAAGGTTGCGCGTTGGGCGGTCAAGTGGTCGCCGCGGTGGGTTGCATAAGAGTTGAAGTCTTCTTCAGGCAAACCCATTTTCGCCAAATATTCGCCTGCGGCACTGCTGGCCAAAATCGCATTGGACGGCGAGAGGTGGTCGGTGGTGATGTTGTCGGGCAAAATCGCCAGCGGACGCATGCCTCTCAATGTGCGCTCCCCTGCCAGTGCTCCTTCCCAGTAAGGTGGGCGGCGGATATAGGTGGACATTGGACGCCAGTCGTACAGCGGGCTTGGTGCTTTTTGCGCTGTGCCGGTATCGAACATCGGAATATAAACGTCGCGGAATTGTTGCGGTTTCACATATTCGGCAACGATGGCATCGATTTCTTCATCGGTCGGCCAGATATCTTTCAGGCGGATTTCTTTGCCGTCTGCAACGCCTAGTACGTCGTTTTCAATATCGAAACGGATGCTGCCTGCCAGCGCGTAGGCAACGACCAACGGAGGCGAAGCGAGGAAAGCCTGTTTCGCATACGGATGGATACGGCCGTCAAAGTTGCGGTTGCCTGACAATACAGCGGTGGCGTACAAATCGCGGTCGATGATTTCTTTCTGGATTTTCGGATCCAGCGCGCCGCTCATGCCGTTACAGGTGGTACATGCGAAGGCAACGATACCGAAGCCGAGTTTTTCCATTTCAGGCAGCAGGCCTGCTTCTTTCAAATAGATTTCGGCTACTTTTGAACCCGGGGCAAACGAAGATTTCACCCAAGGTTTGCGTTTCAAGCCGAGGCGGTTGGCATTGCGTGCCAACAGCGCGGCGGCGACAACGTTGCGCGGATTGGAAGTATTGGTACACGAAGTAATCGCGGCAATAATCACTGCACCGTCAGGCATTTGGCCGTCTGAAGGCTCTTCGTAAGGTTTAGCCAAGCCTTTGCTGGCCAAATCGGCGGTCGCAAAACGGGCATGCGGATTACTTGGGCCTGCCATATTGCGCGTTACGCTGCTCAAATCAAATTTCAATACGCGAGGATAAACGGCGTTTTTCAAGGCATCTGCCCACAAGCCTGCGGTTTTGGCGTAGGTTTCCACCAATTTCACTTGCGCATCGTCGCGACCGGTCAGTTTCAAATAATCAATGGTTTGCTCATCAATAGCGAACATCGCAGCAGTCGCGCCGAACTCAGGGGTCATATTGGAAATGGTGGCACGGTCGCCGATGGACAGGCTTCTTGCGCCCTCGCCAAAGAATTCGACAAATGCACCAACCACGCGCTCTTTACGCAAGAATTCGGTCAGTGCCAACACGATGTCGGTGGCAGTAATGCCCGGCTGGCGTTTGCCGGTCAGCTCAACGCCGACAATATCAGGCAGACGCATCATGGAGGCACGGCCCAACATTACGGTTTCGGCTTCCAAACCGCCCACGCCTACGGAAATCACGCCCAATGAATCAACGTGCGGCGTATGTGAGTCAGTACCGACGCAGGTGTCAGGGAACGCTACACCGTTTTTGACTTGGACAACCGGAGACATTTTTTCCAAGTTGATTTGGTGCATAATGCCGTTGCCCGCCGGAATCACGTCCACATTTTCAAATGCGGTTTTTGTCCAGTTGATGAAGTGGAAACGGTCTTCGTTGCGTCGATCTTCGATTTCGCGGTTTTTACGGAAAGCATCAGGATCGTAGCCGCCGCATTCAACGGCCAGAGAGTGGTCAACGATAAGCTGGGTTTGCACCACCGGATTCACTTTGGAAGGATCGCCGCCTTTTTCGGCAATCGCATCGCGCAGTCCTGCCAAATCCACCAACGCTGTCTGACCCAGAATATCGTGACACACCACGCGCGCCGGATACCAAGGAAAGTCGATTTCCTGTTTTCCCTCAATCAGCTGGCCCAACCAGCTTTGCAGCGTAGGCAGGTCGACTTTGCCTGCGCGGTTGACCAAGTTCTCAGCCAAGATACGGCTTGTATAAGGCAGCTTGTCGTAAGAGCCTGGTTTGATGTCTTCACACGCCTGACGCGCGTCATAATATTCCAAATCCGTACCGGGCAAAGCTTTGCGGTAGCGTTGGTTGGCAGTCATGTCGGTTCTCCTAAAATCTATTCTTTTTTTGGTTTTGGGATTTCAGACGGCCCTTAATGCCGTCTGAAACCATAAATTCTGTTTTATTGCTTGTTGTCTGAAATCTATTCGCGGTATGAAAAAAAATTGCTGCTCCGCTACCATCATTCCCGTATAGACGGAAATCCAAACTTAAATCTTTCAGCACTCTTTACAGCAGAACATTTCAACTTTTGAATTTCTGCCTGTATGGGAATGACGACAGCAGAGCAGCATGTTTTCCAAACGGCCGGCTCTCTCTCTCGCATACTGCACTAGGCCGTCGAAAAACGAAAACTTAATTTATTCATTGTTTTCAAACGGCATTTCGAGATGGGGCAGGCTGGCGGCCCACCCTGCTGTTACGCGTATTAGCGGTTTTCAATCTCCACGAATGCCAAATCTTCAGGGCCTGTGTAGTTTGCGCTCGGACGGATGATTTTGCCGTCTTTGCGTTGCTCGAGAACGTGTGCGCTCCAACCGGTTGTACGGGAAATTACGAACAGCGGTGTGAACATAGCAGTCGGTACGCCCAATTTTTGGTAGGAAACGGCAGAGAACCAGTCCAGATTCGGGAACATTTTTTTCTCTTCCCACATCACGCTCTCCAAGCGTTCGGCAATGTCAAAGAGGCGCATATCGCCGGTTTCTTTGCTCAAACCGCGTGCCACTTCTTTAATAACAACGTTGCGAGGGTCGGAAATGGTGTACACCGGATGACCGAAACCGATCACGATTTCTTTGCGGCCGATGCGTTCGCGGATGTCGGCTTCAGCTTCGTCGGCATTGCGGTAGCGTTTTTGAATATCGTAAGCCACTTCGTTCGCGCCGCCGTGTTTCGGACCTTTCAACGCGCCGATGGCGCCGGTGATGCAGGAATACATATCCGAACCCGTACCGGCAATCACGCGGGCGGTGAAAGTGGAGGCGTTGAATTCATGTTCCGCATACAGAATCAGTGAAACGTGCATGGCTTTGATGTGTGATTCGCTTGGACGTTTGCCGTGCAACAGGTGCAGGAAATGACCGCCGATGGTCTCTTCGTCGCTTTCAACGTCAATGCGTTTGCCGTTGTGCGAATATTGATACCAATACAACAAGATGCTGCCGAGGCTGGCGATCAGTTTGTCGGCGATGTCGCGCGCTTCACTTTCCGGATGGCTTTCACGTTCAGGATGAACGCAACCCAGCATGGATACGCCGGTACGCATTACGTCCATCGGATGGGTATGTGCAGGCAGGCTTTCCAAAACTTTAATCACACGGATAGGCAGGCCGCGCATGGATTTGAGCTTGGTTTTATAAGCGGCCAGCTCGAATTTGTTGGGCAGATGACCGTGAATCAGCAGGTGGGCGACTTCTTCAAACTCGCATTTTTGTGCCAAATCCAAGATGTCGTAACCGCGATAGCTCAAATCGTTGCCGGTACGGCCAACGGTACACAATTCGGTATTACCGGCCGCAACGCCAGAAAGCGCAACGGATTTTTTAGGTTTGAAAGTCGGGGTTTGAGTAGTTTCAGTCATGGTATTTCTCCTTTGTATTTTTGTGGGTTTTATTTTTCAGACGGCCGATGCGGATTTGTTGAAAGGCCGTCTGAAAGCGGTTACTTATTTTTGAAACAATTTATCCAGTTTTTGCTCGAAGGCATGATAGTTCAGATGCTCGTACAGCTCGGCACGGGTTTGCATACTGTCAACCACTGCGGCCTGAGTGCCATCGCGCATAATCGCTTCGTAAACATTCAGAGCGGCTTTGCTTGCTGCGCGGAACGATGACAGCGGATACAGCACCAACGACACGCCGTTTTCAGCCAGCTCGCTTTGGGTATAAAGCGGAGTGGAACCAAACTCGGTAATGTTGGCCAATACAGGTACTTTCACTGCATCTGCAAATTGGCGGTACATTTTCAAATCGGTCATGGCTTCAGGGAAAATCATGTCTGCACCGGCTTCGACACAAGCCTGAGCACGTTCGATAGCGGCATCCAAACCTTCTACCGCCAGCGCATCGGTACGCGCCATAATCACAAAGTTCTCATCAACGCGCGCATCTACGGCAGCTTTGATACGGTCGACCATTTCATCTTTAGAAACGATGGCTTTGTTCGGACGGTGGCCGCAGCGTTTCTGCGCTACCTGATCTTCGATGTGAACCGCTGCAACACCAGCGCGTTCAAAGTTGCGGATGGTACGGGCAATATTGAATGCACCGCCCCAACCCACATCGATGTCCACCAGCAGAGGCGTATCCACGTTGTCCGTAATGCGTCGCGCGTCGATCAGCACATCTTCCATTGTGGTAATGCCCAAATCAGGGATACCGCAAGAGCAGGCTGCCACGCCGCCGCCAGACAGATAAATCGCCTTGAAACCGCTTTGGGTGGCCAATCGTGCAAAGTAAGCATTGACGCAACCGACTACGGCAAGAGGATTCGATTCTTTCACGGCTTGACGGAAACGCGCTCCGGCAGAGTGTTGACTCATCATATTTCTCCTTTATAGACTTTTTTCATCAGTATTAATCGGACGGCTCGGTTTTTTCACAACTTGAAACGAATCGTTTAAAAAGAAACAATCGTTCTAAAAACTGTTTTCAGACGGTCTGTAAAATTTCAATCATCAACCATCTGAAAATTTAAAATCAATAAATACAAATAGTTATCAAAAACAATAAATACAATAAGGCTGAAGCGGAGGTGTACGTTTTTTAATTTTTATTAATCAAAATATGAATTCGATTGGAGATACAGATATTTTAAAACCCGAAGCGTTTGTAGGAATGCGGAAACTGGATTCGGGTTGAGAGCCTTCAGACCGTCGGGACTGCCAATAAACTGGCGGCGACGGGAGCAGCAGAGATGGGAGAAAATCTATAACAAGAGAGAGTGATTTGATACAGATTCATGATGATGTTCCTTTGTAGTGCGATGTAGTTTTTATTTATGGAAACAAATTTAAAAAATAAAACAGGTCTTGTCAAACACTTTTTTCAAAAAAATTATAAAAAATTCAGTTATTAATAAACGATTTTTTTGCAACAAATGTAAAAAACGGACAGGCTGTACCACATCAAACCCTTATGTGGACTAGCTTCTGCCCGTTTTGTGCTTTTGGCTGATAGTCAGAATAATTGTAAACAATCCGTCTAAAAATAATTTATAATTGATTCATTTATAAAGAATTTTTAAATATGTCGTCTGAAAAAAATTAAAATTTTTGCCTTTAAATTTTCAGACGGCCTTTGCATGATGACTACTCTGCACTAAATACCGTCTGAAAAGTCTGTTTGCCAATGGTAATGTCGGCAGTGTAATCATGGCGGCCTTCGACGCAAAACGGCAAACGGATTTGCGCAGCCTGCCAACTTTGCGGCGATTGTTGCGTCAGGTTGTAGCGGTTGAAGCCCATGTCCATGTTTTTCATACTGAAACTGATACTGACCGCGCCCGTATTCTTCGGCACATTCTCAACCACAATATCGAAAGGCTCGTGTGTATTGATGGAGGTCGCACGCACTTTTGAACCGTCAGGCAGGACGCAGCCTTGTGTCAGACTACATTCGACTACATTCACTTTTATCTGTTGCCGCTGCCACCAATCCAAGAGCAGCAGTTTGGTCGCCGCAAATACAATCAGTAAAACAGCGGCAATCAGTAGCTTTTGATTTTTACTCATTTCAGACGGCCTCAATGTCATTATCGGTCACAACGGCGTGCGCACCCATGCTCTGCCACTGTTCGCGATAAATGGAAACCATACTTTCCGGAGCAGCTACAATTAGCGGCATAGCCACACCTTGCGCCAAAATATCGACAACTTGCTTGGCTGCCGCTTCATTCTCCACTTTCCATACGACAGCATCGGCATTTTGCGCCTGCTGCCATTGTTCGGCGTTTTCAATGATTGGCCACACGCTAGGCGCTTCTATCGGCTTGCCTTGTTGCCAATCGGAAAAATCCAGCAATACGGCAGATGCGGTTTGATGCTGAGCCGACATATACGGCACAACATGATATTCGCCCATGCTGTTTTGACCGCTCAAGCCGCTTTTCAGACGGCCTTGAAGCTGGCGCGGAATAGATAGGGAGCGTAATAATGCGCTATTGGCAGGCAACATCGGCGCAACGGTAAAATCCCCTGCCTTTTGCCATGCCCATTTCTGCCCTTCCCTCGATTGGATTTCGCCTGTCCATTGGTCGGCTTCTACCCATAAAAAATGCAGGCGTACATGTGCGTGTTCGTAGGAATGGATTTTGGTCAACCACGGAGCAGCGGCAAGGATACGGATACCGAGTTCTTCTTCAAACTCGCGTTGCAAGGCTTGAAAATCGCTTTCGCCTGCCTCAACCTTGCCGCCGGCAAATTCCCAATAACCGGCATACGGTTTACCCTCGGGGCGGGAACTGAGCAGGTAGCGGCCGTTTTTGTCGAGCAAAATTCCGGCAACCACTTGCACCAATGGACGTGTGTCTTCAGTCATCATGAGATTATTCTTATATGCGGCAGGCGGCGACACCTGCCAATTTATGCGTAAAAAAACGATGTCGGGCCCATACGCCCGACTTTTAACAAATATCTAATCCTTCAGGCCGTCTGAAAAGGATTTTATCTTTCAGAATACTTAAATCCGGCCTTATTTTTCCGCAATGACAAAAGCCATAACGGTATCCTCTTCATCGCTCATACTGAGATGGCAGCTTCGGATGCCCTGTTCTTCCAGCCATTTGGTCAAAACCGGCGCAAAAAACAATTCAGGTTTGCCCAATGCGTCATGTCCGACACCGATATTGCGGAAAGACACCACTCCGCGTATGCCCGTACCGACGGCTTTGGCAAAAGCCTCTTTGGCGGCAAAGCGTTTGGCAAGATAGTTGACCGGTTTGCCTGCCTGCGGAAACTCCAACAGCTCTTCCGGGCTGAGAATGCGTTGCGCAAATGCCAGTCCGAATTTTTTGTTCAGGCGGATAATGCGTTTGAGGGAAACAATGTCTGTACCTATTCCGTAAATCATGGGTCTGCTCCTTGTTTAAAAATAGTCAGGCCGTCTGAAAGTGTGGATACCGGCCAAAGCAAACCGCTTTAGCCTGTATGGCTGATGCCGTTAAGGCAGCATTCTTGCTCTGAACATGACTTCCTTCATCTGACGGACAGCTTCAGGCAGGCCGAGGAAGAGTGCTTGGGAAATCAGCGAATGGCCGATGTTCAACTCGCGGATGGCGAGAATTTGAGCGATCGGCGTAACATTGTGAATGGTCAGGCCGTGTCCGGCGTTGACGACCAAACCCAAATCGCTGGCGTAATGCGCACCGTTTTGAATGCGCTCGAATTGTTTCATCTGCTCGGCGTAGCTGTGCGCATCGGCATATGCACCGGTGTGCAATTCGATAACGGGCGCGCCGACATCATAAGCGGCCTGGATTTGCGCGTTGTCGGCATCGATAAACAAGGACACGCGGATACCTGCGTCGGTCAAAATTTTGGTGAACTCAGCCACTTTATCCTGTTGCGCCAATACGTCCAAACCGCCTTCGGTAGTTACTTCTTGACGTTTTTCAGGCACGAGGCACACATCTTCCGGCATGACGTTGAGCGCGTTTTCCAGCATTTCTTCCGTCAGCGCCATTTCCAAATTCAGACGCGTGCGGATGACGTTTTTAACGGCGAACACGTCCGCATCTTTAATATGGCGGCGGTCTTCACGCAAGTGCATGGTAATCAAATCTGCGCCGTGGGTTTCTGCAATCAGCGCCGCTTCGACAGGGCTGGGATAAATCGTACCGCGCGCATTGCGGACGGTGGCAATATGGTCGATATTTACGCCTAACAACATAATAATGTCCTTTCATTAAGGTTTCAGACGGCCTGAGTCATTACCTATCAAAGGCCGTCTGAAAAAATTCAACTGCCCAAGCCAAACTGTTGCAACTGCTGCAAAACCTGTCTTGATTTGATGCCTTCAGGCAGAAGGTTGTCAATCAAAAGCCGCGTTACTTTCAAAGCCTGCCCCAGACTTTCCTGATGAACGAAACTGCCTTCCCTCAAATCGATTAAGGTCGCACCCAATACGGCAACGCCCTTATTAAGCGCATGGAAACGGTCAGCCTCGGCCAGGGGAACCACAGCTTCTTCAGGCGTGAGCCAATATGTTTCTTCTCCATTGATTTCATTGCCGTTGCCGTCATGGAACAAATCGGGGGCAAAGCCCAATCGTGTCAGCAGCGTCCATTCAAAACGGCGCAAAGCGGCTATGTGGTTGGCCTCGCAACAAATGGTTTTCATGGTTTCCGCCAAAACATCGTAAAGCTCGGGCAACGGGTCTTCGCGGACGGTCAACTTCAGCATCAACTCGTTCACATACAATCCGCTGAACAAAGCCCTGCCCTGCGGCTGCGGCCAACCGCCTATCCATTCGGCGCGATGCAGAGTCTTCAACTCTTGCGAGCCATACCAAGACGCGCTCACCGGCACAAACGGCACCAATACGCCGCGCAATTCACTCTGTCGTTTACGCGCGCTTCTGGCCAACAAAGCCACCCGTCCATAACGGCGGCTGAAAGCCTCCACCCACAAGCTGCTCTCGCGCCAAGGGGCGGAAGCAAGCAGAAAGACAGGTTCGTGGTTGATGCGGTTTGGTTGCGCCATAAGGGTTTGGAAAGATAAAGATTGTGTCGATTATAACGGAAAATCGATGCAAAAAGGCCGTCTAAAAGTCCGCCTTCTATAAAGGCCGTCTAAAAACCTTTATAATCCGTTTTGAATGAACAACCGACTTTCCTGTGTTTATGCCGAAATTCCCTTTTAAATCTGCCCTTTCCCTGCTCTCCGCAGCCCTATTATCCGCCTGTTCGCTGGTGAAATATCAGCCTGTTGCCAGTATTGATACGGTCGACCTGCAACGCGGCTACCGCTTTGAAACCAGCCGGCTTCAGCACAACGATGAAGACGATACGCTTATTGTGTTGATGTTCTCCGGCGGTGGTACGCACGCGGCGGCCTTGGGTTATGGCGTGTTGGAGCAGCTTCATAAGCAGCAGATTACTATCGGAGGCAAAAAACAGTCTTTGATGTCGAATGTCGATGTAGTGGTCGGCGTATCCGGCGGCTCGGTTTTGGCAGCTTATTTTGCACTCAAGGGCGAAGAAACCATTCCCTTGTTTTATAAACGTTTCCTACACCAAAACTTCCAACGCCAAGTCGTCAAACAAGCGTTTTCCATGTCCAACCTGCCCCGACTGGCCTCGCCTGAATACGGACGCGGCGATCTGTTGCAGGAGCAGTTTGAAAACTACCTTTTCGGCAAAACCACTTTCCGCGATTTGGAAAAAAATGCCAAGGGCCCGTTTGCCATCATTTCCGCCACCGATATGGGCATAGGCGAGCGTTTCAATTTCACGCAGGAATATTTCGACCCGATGTGTATCGACTTGGGCGACTTGCGACTTGCCCGCGCCGTCGCCGCATCCAGTTCCGTCCCCATGGTCTTTGCACCGATCACCCTAAACAACAACGGCGGACGCTGCAACTACACGCCGCCGATCAAAATCGAAGATGCAGACGACAGCGAAACAGGCAGACAACAAAGCCGCACCATAAAAGAATTTTACGAGCGCTTCCAAAAATACGCAGACGGGAAAAACCGACCCTACATCCACCTGATAGACGGCGGCCTGACCGACAATCTGGGTATGCGTAGCCTTTTGGATATGACGGAAATGTACCCGGAAAAAATCCTGACAAACAAAATCCTGCAAAACAACATCCGCCATATCGTCGTCATCAACGTCAATGCGCAAAACCAAGTCAGCAGCAATTTGGACAAAACTGCGGCCGTTCCCGGTTTCCGCGACGTCGTCTCCTCCATCGTCAATATCCCCATTGACCAAAACTCGCAAGAATCCCTGCGCCGTTTCCGTGCCTTCGTCGATCAGTGGAATAAAGACAAACAAACCGACGGCATCAGCTTCTCCTTCGTCAGCCTCAACCTCAAAGACCTCCCTCCTTCCGAGTTGAGGGAAAAAGTATTGAACATTCCGACCAGTTTTTATCTGCCACCAGAAGATGTGGACAACCTGCGCACCGCCGCGGCCGAACTGATGAAGCAGTCGCTGGACTATCGCAACCTGCTGGCAGAATTTGCGGCACACCCCAATCCAGACACCATCTTCGCAGCCCCGCCTCTGGATGAACAAGAGTTCAAGCCATTGAACGAAAAGAAAAAGCAGTAACAAACTGTTCCATAAAGTATTGCTCTGTTAAAATAGACAAATAGATTTCAACCCCTTCAGACGGCCTCAGAGATAAAGGCCGTCTGAAAAAATATCAAAAACAGAATACAACCATGACCGAAAAAACCACGCCTATCGTTACCGATATTGACCGCCCTATTCTCGTTCCGCCCGGCGGCCATAAAAAAGTCCTGCTGCATTCCTGCTGCGCCCCATGTTCCGGCGAAGTGATGGAAGCCATGCTTGCCAGCGGCATCGAATACACCATTTATTTTTACAACCCCAATATCCATCCACACAAAGAATATATGTTGCGCAAAGAAGAAAATATGCGCTTTGCGGACAAATTTGGCATCCCTTTTGTCGATAAAGACGATGACTACGAAAACGACCGTAAAGAATGGTTCGCCAAAGCCAAAGGCATGGAATTCGAACCCGAACGCGGTATCCGCTGCACCATGTGTTTCGACATGCGTTTTGAAAAAGCGGCGCAATACGCCCATGAAAACGGCTTTCATGTCTTCACCAGCTCACTGGGCATTTCACGCTGGAAAGACATGAAACAAATTAACGGCTGCGGCCATCGCGCTGCCGAGCCGTACGATGACTTGGTTTATTGGGATTTCAACTGGCGCAAAGGCGGCGGCAGCGCACGCATGATTGAAATCAGCAAGCGCGAGCATTTCTACCAACAAGAATATTGCGGTTGCGCCTACTCCCTGCGTGACTCCAATGCCCACCGCAAATCGCAAGGCCGCATCCCCATCAAGCTGGGCGTGTTGTATTACGGTGATGAATCCACCCAATACGAGCCTCAAGCCGAAAACAAAATCATTGTTGAGAAATAAATATCAAAGGCCGTCTGAAACATTCAGACGGCCTTTGTTTAAATCAGACGATTAACGGCGGCGGAATTTGCCGTGATCAAAATCATCAAATGCCTGATAAGCAGCTTGGCATTGAATTTTTTGCTCGGCATAAGACAAACCGCGGAACGCTTTTGCCGCTTTACGGTTTTCCCTCAACTCGGCCTTATTGCCTTTGTAGCGATACCAAGCGGCACGGCGCTCAAGGTATCTCTTACAAGCAGGATGCAATTTGTTTTTCTTTGCCTGCTGGTGTTTGCTCACATGATGGCCATGCGGTTTGGCCGCAACTTCGGCAGAATAAGTACCCAAGCTCAATACGGCAACCGCCGTCAGTGCGGAACCTAAATTTTTCAACATTAACATGATTCGCCTCCTAAATAGTTTTTCCATTATATGTTTCGCCAGGGCACCGGCAAAACGCCCATTTTTTACATGACAAAAATGTGGTTAATTACTACATCATACTACTTGCTTTGCAAAATTTAACACTCCTTCCATTTAGACGAAACCTGAATATAAATTTCTTTATTTCATAAGCCTCTAGCCAATGTCTGGCAAAATGTGATGCAAACGCAAAATAATGCCAAATCGCCACAAAGCCACATAAAATCTAGTTTAAGCCTCCCATCCCCTAATCCACACCCCGAAAAAAGCGCATTGTCAAGTCTAGTTAAACAAAGAAAAATACATTATATTGTGCCGTTCAAAGCAATCACATACCGTATCTTGTGTTTTTTAATGGGAAGACTGAACAATGAATGCAGCAAC
>NZ_JBQCWY010000053.1:0-12618 GCF_051956955.1 Neisseria sp. P0021.S005
ATGTGGCTTACTCGGTCTTGCCCGTGATTGCCGAAGTCAGCCGTCGCAATGGCATCCGTCCTTCCCGTCCGCTGACGATGGCGGTTATCGCTTCCCAATTTGCGATTGTCGCCAGCCCGATTGCCGCCGCCGTTGTTGCCTGCGTCACCATGCTTGAGCCGCAACACATCACGATGGCGGACGTGTTGAAAGTTACCGTTCCGTCCACGATTTTGGGTATCGGTTTGGCTTGCGTGTTTGTAAACAAACTGGGCAAAGAGTTGAAAGACGATCCGCATTATCAGGCTTTGCTGAAAGACCCGAACTATGTGAAAGAATACATCGATGTGGAGGAACAACAAACCGATGTTGCCATTTCGCCGAAAGCCAAATTGTCGGTCGGTATTTTCTTGACTGCGGCATTGCTGGTGGTCGTGATGGGTGCGCTGCCTGAGTTGCGTCCGGCTTTTGAACACGATGGCGCGATCAAGCCTATGGGCATGGCGCATACGATTGAAATCGTGATGTTGTCTGCTTCTGCGCTGATTATCTTGGCGTGTAAACCCAATGGCGATGCGATTACCCGAGGTTCGGTATTCCATGCCGGTATGCGTGCCGTGATTGCGGTGTTTGGCGTGGCTTGGTTGGGCGATACCTTGATGAACGGCCACTTAACAGAAGTAGAATCGACCGTCAGCCATTTGGTTGAGTCTGCACCATGGACCTTTGCCTTTGCCCTGTTTGTCTTGTCGGTATTGGTCAACAGCCAAGGCGCGACAGTGGCAACGCTATTTCCAATCGCCATCAAACTGGGTATTCCTGCGCCCATCATTATCGGCACATTCGTTGCGGTAAACGGCTATTTCTTTATACCAAACTACGGCCCGATTATTGCCGCTATCGACTTCGATACAACCGGCTCGACCAAAATCGGCAAATTTATCTTCAACCACAGCTTCATGATTCCGGGCCTATTGAGCATGGCATTCAGCTTAGCCATCGGTTTGTTGTTGGTTCAGCTGTATTATTGATAGGCTGAAAAATAAAGGCCGTCTGAAATTAAATTTCAGACGGCCTTTTTGATATTGTTATTCGAGAGCTTAATTGCAGTATTTATTGACGTCGTTTTGGTATTGTTTAATCAGGCTGTCACGATTGGCCAAGCGTGCGCTTTCGGCGACTTGGCGGTTGATTTTGGCGATTTTGCAGTTTTCCAGCTTGTTTTGGCGGTTTTGCTCTTCGATTTTTTTATTGCGCTCTTCGATTTGTTTGTTTTGTTCCGCAACCTGTTCGTTGGGCTGCTCGGCAACCGGCTCAGATGCTGCAACAGCAGGTGCAACGGCAGGTTTGACGTTGTGCGTGCGGATGTTGACTACCCCGGAACGCTTCGGTTGCAGGCGGTTTGGCGTATCGGAATAGCTGTTGCCCGACGTGCCTTTCCAAGTGTAAACCTCGGCCGCGCCGGTCAGGGCGGCGGAAGAGAGAAGGGCTGCTGTCAGACAGGTTTTGAGTGCGGAAGATTTCATGGATTTCCCTTATGTAAATGATGTTCTCATTCGACCTATTTTACTTGAAACTGCAATGCGTTGGCATATTTTTGTACTGCGGATCAAATCATGTAAAAAAATAACGTTAAAACATGTATTGCCAATGTTAGCATCAAGCCGGTGTGATATAATGCCGTGCATCTTGCACAAACTGAAAGACCGAGCATCATGCGTATTGTAGAAAAAGCCTATACTTTCGACGACGTTTTGTTGGTTCCAGCGCACTCAAACGTGCTGCCTCGAGATGTCAAACTTCAAACCAAACTCACCCGCGATATCACGCTCAACCTCCCTCTACTTTCTGCTGCAATGGATACCGTTACCGAAGCGCGTCTGGCCATCTCTATGGCTCAAGAAGGCGGCATCGGCATTATCCATAAAAACATGACGCCGGAGTTGCAAGCGCGTGCCGTTTCCAAAGTGAAGCGCCATGAGAGCGGCGTGGTGAAAGATCCCGTTACCGTTGCACCGACCGCATTGATCCGCGAAGTTTTGGAAATGCGTGCACAACGCAAACGCAAAATGTCCGGTCTGCCTGTTGTTGAAAACGGCAAAGTGGTCGGTATTGTAACCAACCGCGACCTGCGTTTTGAAAACCGTGTCGATCTGCCGGTTTCTGCTATCATGACCCCCCGCGACCGTTTGGTTACCGTTCCTGAAGGTACCAGCATCGATGAAGCCCGCGAAATCATGCATGCGCACAAGGTGGAGCGCGTTTTGGTGTTGAATGACCAAGACGAACTCAAAGGTCTGATTACAGTTAAAGATATTCTGAAAACAACCGAGTTCCCTAATGCCAACAAAGATGCCGAAGGCCGTCTGCGCGTCGGTGCCGCGGTGGGTACCGGCGGCGATACCGAAGAGCGTGTCAAAGCATTGGTGGAAGCAGGCGTGGACGTGATTGTGGTCGATACTGCCCACGGCCATAGCCAAGGCGTTATCGATCGCGTGCGCTGGGTCAAAGAAACTTATCCGCACATTCAAGTCATCGGCGGCAACATCGCGACTG
The DNA here is from genome assembly GCF_051956955.1 of Neisseria sp. P0021.S005. Taxonomy (NCBI): domain Bacteria; kingdom Pseudomonadati; phylum Pseudomonadota; class Betaproteobacteria; order Neisseriales; family Neisseriaceae; genus Neisseria; species Neisseria sp. P0021.S005. Next base: position 2,536 of record NZ_JBQCWY010000053.1, read on the forward strand.
CCCAAGCCGCTTTGGATTTGGTGGCCGCCGGTGCGGATGCCGTTAAAGTCGGTATCGGCCCGGGCTCGATTTGTACGACCCGTATCGTGGCCGGCGTGGGCGTGCCTCAGCTGACTGCGATTCACAATGTTTCCGAAGCCTTGAAAGGTACAGGCGTTCCCCTGATTGCCGACGGCGGTATCCGCTTCTCCGGCGATATTGCCAAAGCTCTGGCAGCAGGTGCATACAGCGTCATGCTCGGCGGTATGTTTGCCGGTACGGAAGAAGCACCGGGCGAAATCGAACTTTACCAAGGCCGCTCTTACAAGTCTTACCGCGGCATGGGTTCATTGGGTGCGATGAGCCAAGGCTCTGCCGACCGCTACTTCCAAGACAAAACCGACAGCACAGACAAATATGTTCCTGAAGGCATTGAAGGTCGTGTACCTTACAAAGGCCCGATTGTGAACATCATCCACCAACTGACCGGCGGTCTGCGCTCCAGCATGGGTTACTTGGGTTGCGCCAATATTGCTGAAATGCACGAGAAAGCAGAATTTGTGGAAATCACTTCTGCCGGCATGAGCGAATCCCACGTTCACGACGTACAAATCACTAAAGAAGCGCCTAACTACCATCGTTAAATCACTATAAAAAGGTCGTCTGAAAATATTTCAGACGGCCTTTCTGTTTTTATAAGGTTTTAAAAATGAAGAGAATATTGCTTGCCGCCGTTTGGCCTCGTGTTTCAGGTTGGGTATTTGCAGAATTTACCGAATAATTGGGAAGACGAACGCTTCATGTGCTGAAATGACATGTATCAACTAGTACGTTCTGATCAGGGCGATTAAACCAAGTTTCAGACGGCCTTTTAAAAATCGTATTACAATAAGCCAAAATTAAAAACACATTCCATTATGTCCAAAAAAATCCTGATTATTACCCCAAGCTGGATTGGCGACTGCGTCATGACCCAACCGCTTTATCGTCGTTTGCATGAGCTGTATCCTGGCTGCACCATTGATGCTTTTGCCCCCAAATGGTCGATGGCCGTATTTGAGCGTATGCCTGAAATCAACCGTGTGATGGAAAATCCGTTTGGACATGGTGCGTTGGAATTGAAAAAACGCTGGCGTATCGGGCGTGAATTGGGAAAAGAAGGCTATGATCAAGTGATTGTTTTGCCCGGTTCGCTCAAATCCGCCATCATTGCCTTGGCTACGGGTATTAAACAGCGTACGGGCTACGTCGGCGAATCACGCTATTTTTTGTTGAACGATATCCGTAAGTTGGATAAGGCCGCGTTGCCTCTGATGGTTGACCGCTATACTGCGCTGGCGCATCCGACCCAAGCGGATTTTAACGGGCATTCCGATAATCCGTGTTTCACGATTGATCCTGAAAGCCGTCAAGCCGCTTTGTCAAAACATGGTTTGGCGACGGATAAACCGATTTTGGCATTTTGTCCCAGTGCGGAATATGGCCCGGCCAAGCGTTGGCCTGAGCGTCATTTTGCCGAACTTGGCCGCCGCTATTTGGCTGAAGGTTGGCAGGTTTGGCTGTTTGGTTCGCAAAAAGATTTCGATATTGCAGATGAAATCAACCGACTTTCAGACGGCCTGTGTACCAATCTTTGCGGCAAAACCAATCTTCCTGAAGCCATTGATCTGTTGTCTTGCGCCGATACGGTCGTGTGCAACGACAGCGGTCTGATGCATCTTGCGGCCGCGCTTGATCGGAAATTGGTTGCGGTTTACGGCTCATCCAGCCCTGACCATACGCCGCCTCTAAGCCAAAAGGCAAAAATCGTCAGCTTGAATTTGGATTGTTCGCCATGTTTTAAACGCGAATGTCCGTTAGGGCATACGGATTGTTTGAACAAGCTGACGCCGGATATGGTGCAAAAAGCAGCGGAAGAGCTGGCTCGTTCGGCGTAATCCAATAAAGCTTAGATGGAAAGTAGTAAAGGGCAGATTTGAGTCTGCCTTTTGATTTTTCATTTCTTTGATTTCTTAACGAAAGGCCGTCTGAAAATTATATTTCAGACGGCCTTTTTTGGTTTCAATATATCCGATTATTTTTGATGCAGATTGTAAACGTATTCGACTTCTTCGCGGCTGCCCATGAATACGGCAACACGTTGGTGCAGGCCGGTAGGTTGGATGTCGAGCATGGCTTCGATGGCGTTGTTTGATGCGCCGCCGGCTTGTTCCATAAGCAGGCTCATCGGGTTGGCTTCGTACATCAGGCGCAGTTTGCCCGGTTTGGATGGGTCGCGTTTGTCTTGCGGATACATGAATACGCCGCCGCGCATCAGGATGCGGTGGATTTCGGCAACCATGCTGGCTACCCAGCGCATATTGTAGTTTTTGCCGCGTACGCCGGTTTCGCCTGCCAGCAATTCGTCAATGTATTGTTGAACAGGGGCGAACCAATGTCTTTGGTTGGACATATTGATGGCGAATTCTTTAGTAGACTCGGGAACGCGCGGATTTTCTTTGGTCAGCAGGAATTGGTTGGCATCGTCCAGAGTGAAGACGAACACGCCGTGACCGACAGTCAGTACCAGTTGTGTTTGCGGACCGTATAAAACATAACCTGCGGCCACTTGGTCGCGGCCTTTTTGCAGGAAGGACTCGGTAGTTAATGCGCCTTCTGGTTTCGCCAAGATGGAGAAGATGGTGCCGACGGAGATGTTGACGTCGATATTGGAAGAGCCGTCCAACGGGTCAAACAATACCAAATAGCCGCCGTTTTCGTGTGTGGCGACATAGGTGTCTTCTTCTTCGCTGGCAAGGCCTGCGATGTTGGCATTGGCTTTTAAAACATCAATCATGATGTTGTTGGCAATGACGTCAAGTTTCTTTTGGTCTTCGCCTTGGATGTTGCCGGTACCTGCCATGCCCAAAACGCCGGAAAGCGCGCCGAGGCGGACTTTGGCGTTGATGTCCAAACAGGCGGCGGCTACGGATTCCAGTACGCTGGCCAGCTCTTGCGGCAGTTTGTGTTCGGGCAGGTGTTGGGCTAAGAATTGGTTCAGTGTCTTCATGGTTTCACTCTTTTCCTAAGTTTGAATCGAATATTTTTCAATTTCAGGCCGTCTGAAAACGGCGTGTTCATTTGGTTTTGCTCTCGGCCATGCCTAAAACTTCTTTAGTGCAGGCGATGCTGGTGTCTTTGATGCGTTTTTTCAGCTCGTCGCTGATGGAGTCGCTGCCGCCCAAAAGCGATGTCGCTTCTTCAGGATTGATTTGGTCGACTGTTTTTTCGCCGATGCAGCGGCAGATTTTTTCAGTGGTCGCGGAATCAAACGGGCTTTTTCCGGAGGCTTTTTCTACGCAGGCTTCGGTTGCCGAGCGGACAAATTCGGTGCGGAAACTTTGGGTAAATTCTTCTTTAAATTCGTTTTTTGCTGATTCGCTGCACGCGCAGAGCAGGAGTGTGCAGGCTAGGGGTGTGCGTATATTCATGAGTGGACGGCCGTTAATTGTTATGTTGTGAATTGTAGTGGAAAAAGGCTTAAGTATAAAGGGTTAAGGCCGTCTGAACAGGTATGGCGGCAAAATCAAAGCGTTTGGGTATACGTTCAGACGGCAGTGTTTATTTCGTTTTGCTTTCCAATACATAATGCGCGCCGACATCTTGCGCCAAAATTTTGGCAAGTTCGGGCAGATTGTTTTGCAACTGTTCGGCAAGCATATAGGGCGGGTTGATGACGAACATGCCGCTGCCGTGCATACCGAAGCCGTCGCTGCGCGGCGTATGGACATGAAGCTCGGCGTGCAGATAATTGTCGGGAGCGATTTTTTTGAGTTCGTCCGGAAGTTTGCGGCTTTCTTCGCGGCTCAAGCAGGGATACCAAACCATGTAGCAGCCGGTTTCAAAGCGTTTTAAAGCATCTTTCAAGACTTGGACGACACGGCGGTAGTCTTGTTTTTCTTCGTAGGGCGGATCAATCAAGACGGCGGCGCGGCGCGGCGGAGGAGGCAGAAGTGAAATCAAACCTTGATAACCGTCCGCTTGGCTGACCTGCACTTTACGCGCAGGGCGAACTTCGCGCATATTGTTTTGTAAATGGACAAAATCGGCAGGGTGCAGCTCAAAGAGGCGCATTTTGTCGCTGTCGCGCGTGAGCGCCTGTGCTAGCCAAGGCGAGCCGCAGTAAAGGTTGTCTTGCGGCAGTATTTGTTTCAGACGGCCCACAAATTCGGCCAATTCGGCAGGCAGCTTGTCAGCTTGTTCCAAGAGCACAAAGCCTTGTTTGTATTCGCCGACTTTTTGCGCTTCATCGCCGCTCAAATCATACAAACCGGCACCGCTGTGCGTATCGATATACCAATAGGGCTTGTCTTTGCGGTTGAAATATTCGAGGACGAGGAAGAGGGTAAAGTGCTTGAGCATATCGGCATGGTTGCCGGCATGGAAGGCGTGGCGGTAGCTGAGCATGATCGGGCTGCGGAAATAAAAATTCGATTATACCCCAAACCATCGCCATCACCGCTTTCAGACGGCCTTTGTGCCTGGAAAATGCTACAATATCCGCCTTATCGTACCATCGGAAAGAAGACATCATGTTTACAGGCATCGTACAAGGTATGGGCAAAATTACAGACATCGCCCAACCTTCGCCCGACTTTCGTACCCACACAGTTGAGCTGCCCCCCGAAATCGCCGACAATCTGCAAACCGGCGCCTCTGTCGCCAACAATGGTTGCTGCCTGACCATTACCCGAATCGACGGCAACAAAGTCAGCTTTGATTTGATGGACGAGACCTTACGTAAAACCAATCTCGGCAGCTTGAAAGTCGGCGACAGTGTCAATTTGGAACGCGCGGCGCGGTTTGGCGATGAAATCGGCGGCCATGTAATGAGCGGCCATGTGATGGCGGTTACCCGAATTTCCCGAATTGAATCAAGCGAGTTCAACCGTACAGTTTGGTTTGAGCTGCCGGAAAACCTCAAGCCCTACATCCTGACCAAAGGCTTTGTCGGTTTGGACGGTTGCAGCCTGACCATAGGTGAAATCAGCGACAGCGAATTTTGCGTACACCTGATTCCGGAGACTTTGGAGCGCACCCTGTTTGGCAGCCGCAAAGAAGGCGACCTCATTAATATTGAAATCGATCCGCAAACCCAAGCCGTTGTCGATACCGTGATGCGAGTATTGGCGCAAAAGGCCGTCTGAAAAAAAGAAAGCCGAAATGAAATTATCCAATTTTTTGAAAAAAGCGAATTCCGTTTTAAACCGTCTGGATTTAATCCTGCCTGACGAAGCCGGTAAAACCGACTGGCGCGCTTTGGCCTACCGTTGGCACAGCGTGGGCAAAAAAGGCATTTTGGAAAGCCTGCCACGTCCGCATACGTTTCCTTTGAGCAGATTGGCGGCAGTCGGTTCGCAAACCGACAGGCTGAAACGCAATACCGAGCAATTTTTGGCAGGCCGTCCGGCAAATAATGTCTTGATGACCGGCGCACGCGGTACGGGCAAATCTTCCTTGGTTAAAGCGTTGTTACACGAATACGCCGAGCGCGGCCTGCGACTGATTGAGGTGGATAAAAGCGATTTGATCAGCTTACCGGCTTTGTTGACGCTGTTGTCTGAGCGTCCCGAGAAATTTATCGTTTTCTGCGATGATTTGTCGTTTGAAACCGGTGATGAGACCTATAAAGCCTTGAAAACTGCTTTAGACGGCGGACTGTCGCAACGTTGCACCAATGTTTTGGTTTATGCCACTTCCAACCGCCGTCATTTAATTCCTGAATACATGGATGAAAACGGCGGTACTACGGGCACTCGCGGCGAAATTCATCAGAAAGAGGCCGTCGAGGAGAAAATCTCCCTTTCCGACCGCTTCGGTTTGTGGCTGAGTTTTTATCCTTTCGATCAAAACGATTATTTGACCGCCGTAGCCAACTGGTTGGAAGATTTCAATGTTCCTTTTGATGACACGGCACGCCAAGCCGCGTTGCAATGGGCGCAAATGCGCGGCAGCCGTTCAGGCCGTTCGGCATGGCAGTTTGCCTGCGACTGGGCAGGTCGGTTGCCGGAAGAAAGAGTGCTGGATTAAGGCGAAAAAAGCAAAGGCCGTCTGAATATGGTTTCAGACGGCCTTTTTGTATTTTTATTTATCCATCAGCGCAAGCATGAAGACAACCATTGCTGGCGTTGGCGCGGATTGAGCAGATGGTAGAGGCGGTATTGGATTTCCATTTCATCTACCGCATAGTCCATGCTGGAGAGGTAGCGGTTTTCAACATAATCGCGGGCGGCGTTTGAGTCGAATGAGTCGCCGGAGAGGATTTTGATGATGGTTTGACGGCGGTTGCGGTCGGAGCGTACAGTTTTACGGTAGGCTTTATCGTTGATTTGTTTGAAATCGGTACGCAGGCGGCGCAGGGCGGCGTGTTGGTCGGCGGATAAATTGAGCTGTCGGATGTCGCAATTCGGGTGAAAGTCGTCCAAAGTGGCCAGAAACGGACCGGCATGTGCAGGCAGACTGGAACAGAGTAGGGCAAGTGCTAAGAAAATAAAAGTCGGATAGCGGGAAAGTGCAACAGACACGGTGTTTTCCTAATGTTTCATCAGGTTTGGAAATATAACCGATAAGCGTGTGAAAGGCAGTATCAATGCAGTTAACTTTTGTTAATGATGTTAGATTTTTTTGAATGTGTATGTAATCTAATAATTTATTTTCAAAGCCTTACTATGTGATTATAAGTTTCATTAATGTATATGAAATGTAAATTCACAAAAATGACGGCAGAGACGTTGTCGGCGGCATACAACATAGGGTTAAAAATGCGATAATGACAAAGGAACACACTTTAGGAGAATAAACATGACCGACTACCGTATTGCCCCCAGTATTTTGTCTGCCGATTTTGCCCGTTTGGGCGAAGAGGTTGCCGAAGTTATCCGCGCGGGTGCGGATTTGATTCATTTTGACGTGATGGACAATCATTATGTGCCGAATCTGACTTTCGGCCCTATGGTTTGTGCGGCTTTGAAACCGTATGCAACCGTGCCGGTCGATGTGCATTTGATGGTTGAGCCGGTGGACGATTTGATTCATGCGTTTGCCAAATCCGGTGCCAATATCATTACCTTTCATCCCGAAGCCAGCCGCCATGTCGACCGCAGCTTGGGTTTGATTAAAGAATACGGCTGTCAGGCAGGCTTGGTATTGAATCCTGCTACGCCGGTTAATATTCTGGAAAACGTTTTGGACAAACTGGATATGGTGTTGCTGATGTCGGTCAACCCGGGCTTTGGCGGGCAAAGCTTTATCCCGAATACGCTGGTGAAAATCCGCAAAGTGCGCGAGATGTTGGACGAGTATGAACGGCAAAGCGGCCGCCATATCGCATTGGAAGTCGATGGCGGCGTGAAGACAGACAATATTGCTGAAATTGCGGCTGCAGGTGCGGATACGTTTGTGGCCGGTTCGGCGATTTTTGGCAAACCGGATTACAAAGCCGTTATCGATGAAATGCGTCAACAGTTGGCGCAAGTCGGATAACTAAGCCGGGATATTCTTGGTTTTTCAAACTTTGGAATAACAATATTGAATATTAAAGGCCGTCTGAAATGATTTTCAGACGGCCTTTTGCTTTAGCCTAAACCCTTACAGCGGCCATTTCAATGCAGGATTGCTTTCAATGACTGCTTTGAATTGGTTTTGGATACGTTCAATCGCTTCTTGCGTATCCGCTTCAAAACGCAATACCAAAATCGGCGTGGTATTGGAAGCACGCATTAGGCCGAAGCCGTCAGGGAATTCAACGCGCAAGCCGTCGATGGTAATGATTTCGGTCGCACCTTCAAACTTGGCATTGGCAGCCAGTTCTTCAATCACTTTGTGGCCGTTGCTGCCTTCCGGCAGGTCAATGTTGAGTTCCGGAGTGGAAATGCTTTGCGGCAGCTTGTTCAACACTTCGGACGGATTGTCGAAGGCAGACAGGATTTCTAAGAGGCGTGCGCCGGCATACATACCGTCGTCGAAGCCGTACCAGCGTTCTTTAAAGAAGATGTGTCCGCTCATTTCGCCGGCAACCAGTGCGCCGGTTTTTTTCATGGTGGACTTGATGAAGCTGTGGCCGGTTTTTTCCATCACAGGATCACCGCCGTGTTCTTTAATCCAAGGTGCGAGCAGGCGGGTGGATTTGACGTCGAAAATCACTTTGGCTTTAGGATTGCGGCTCAACACGTCTTGCGCGAAAAGCATCAGTTGGCGGTCTGGATAGATGATGTTGCCGTCTTTGGTCACCACGCCCAAGCGGTCGGCATCGCCGTCAAATGCCAAGCCGATTTCGGCATCGCCGTTTTTGAGCTCGACGATGAGGTCTTGCAGGTTTTTCGGTTTGGAAGGGTCGGGGTGGTGATTAGGGAAGTTGCCGTCCACTTCGCAGAAAAGTTCGGTTACTTCGTTGCCCAAGCCTTTGTAGAGTTTGCCCGCGAATGCGCCCCCGACACCGTTGCCCGCGTCGATGGCGATTTTCATCGGGCGTTTGAGCTTGATGTGGCCGACGATGTTGTTGTGGTATTCGCCAGAGATGTCTTTTTCGGTTACGCTGCCTTGTTTGTCGGCGGCAACAAAACCGTCTTTTTCAACAATGGCTAAAAGTTCTTGAATGGCTTCGCCTGCGAGCGTGTCGCCGCCGAGCATCATTTTGAAACCGTTGTAATCAGGCGGATTGTGGCTGCCGGTAATCATCACACCGCTGCCGCCACATTCGTTGATGGCCGCGAAGTAGAGCATAGGGGTGGCAACCATGCCGACATTGAGGACGTCGATGCCGCTGTCTGTGAAACCGCGTTGAATCTGCGCCATCAGGCCGGGGCCGCTCAAGCGTCCGTCGCGGCCGAGTGCGATGCGGGTAATGCCTTTTTCGGAGGCTTTGGTGGCAATGGCTTTGCCGATTAAGTAGGCAGCTTCGTCAGTCAGAGTTTTACCGACGATGCCCCGGATGTCGTAGGCTTTGAAAATGTCGCGGGCGATATTTGCCATGTGGATTTCCTTTGAATTTAAGGGAAAATAATAGGCGTTATTCTAACACGGCTAAAAGGCCGTCTGAAGAATTCAGACGGCCTTTTGTCGTTACATCAAAGAACAGTGTTGCTTGGACGAATCAATTGTTGAAAGTGTTGCACTGGTTGATGTCGCCGCTTTCCAAACCGCGCTTGAGCCAAGTCATGCGTTCTTCGGACGAGCCATGAGTAAAGCTGTCGGGAACGACATAGCCCTGAGCCTGTTTCTGCAAGCGGTCATCACCGACGGATTCGGCAGCAAGCATGGCTTTTTGAATGTCTTCGGCTTTGAAGATGTTGTTGTTGACGGCGTAGTGTCCCCAAATACCGGCGAAACAGTCGGCCTGCAATTCGAGTTTGACGGAAAGGGCATTGGCCTCTTTCTTGCCGACTTGCTGTTGCATTTTGTGGACTTTAGGCAGAATGCCGAGCAGGTTTTGAACGTGATGGCCGACTTCATGGGCAATAACGTAGGCAAACGCAGCATCGCTGGCAGATTTGAGTTTGGTGCGCATGTCTTCGTAGAAACTCAAATCCAAATAAACTTTTTGGTCGCCCGGGCAGTAAAACGGACCCATGGCAGATTGGCCCGTACCGCAGGCGGTGGACGTGCCGCCTTCATACAACACCATGGTTGCCGGTGTATAGCGTTGGCCGTGTTGTTGGAAATATTTGCTCCATGCTTTTTCCGTATCGGCAAGGACGACGCGGGACAGTTCGTTCAACTCGGCTTCTTGTTGGCTGTCGAGTCGGGAAGCTTGCTGGGTAGGAATGCCCATCGAAGATGAGCCGCCAACCAAACCGCTCAAATCCACGCCGTAATATGCGCCGACCAAAACCACGATAATGCCGAGTATGCCCGGTGTTTTGCCGCCACCGCCGCCACTGCTTCCGCGGCGATCTTCGACGTTTTGGCTTTGTTCACGACCTTTCCAATCCATAATGCGAATCCTGTGTAGTTTTCATGCGGCGGATTATACTATGGAATGTCAAATGTGTTTGATCGAATTGTGAATATTGCTTGAGGCCGTCTGAAAATGCGACATCGGGAAAGTGAAAACGGCAGTATCTTTCA